>CALGLY010000414.1 GCA_937959095.1 uncultured Saprospiraceae bacterium | reverse complement strand
TTCAAAAGCGTCCTTGAGTGTATCCCAGTCAAAATCGGCATTAATTTTGTCCGTTATTTTATCAAAAGCTTTATTGATTTTTTCAATATCATCAATTTTTGAGTCTACCTTATCATAAAAATTGCTTGTAGCATTTAATATATTAATCAAGCTATGGATTCCTTGTGCAGTTTCAACCATTGCCTTCGTATCTAGTTTCCCAGCCGAAATACTTGCTCCTGCCTTCCCTAAGTTTTTCACTATATCAAATGAGGCTGCTCTGATATCTTTATCTTTTTGATTGTTAAAAGCATTCTTATAGCTTTCAATATCAGCCCCTAAACTAATTCGCATAGTGGCTAGTTCTTGGTTGTATTTAGCTAGTGTATCTTCAACTGCTTTGAGGTCGCTTTTCTCTTGGGCCATGACAGCCTTATAACTGTTTGCTACATCTCTTTGGTTGTCCGTCAATACTTTAAAATAATCATGTAATTGCTCTGCGGAAGCCTTAATATTCTCATTGATAGTCTTGCTGTCAGCATTAATTTTTTCTTGAATTTTTTGCTGCTCAAGTTTCGTATTATATGCTCGAATTTGACCATCTATCCGATCTATGAAATTGAAGATGTCTCTTATTGCAATTTCTAATTCTTTTTCGGTTACTATTGGTACAAACATACCTAGCTCCTCCGTCTTTCCAACCTTCGCATAATCTAATCCTTTGAGCCTGATATTAAGCAATTCCGTCTTTTCATCATCCGACACTCCAGTCATTGTTGATGGAATAAGATTTATTACCCAATTCCAGTAATTTTTGAAGAATGCCTCTTTTCTTGCTTGCGATTTCCGAACTTCTTCTCCAACACTCTTCTGCAAAAAGTAAATAGATCCCATTTGTGCTTCTACGAAGGACTGACTAACTTGCAAATTATTGATGCTGCGCCCTAGATATTTTTGTGATGGAAAAGTATGTTCAATACGTCTCTCAATTTTTACGTAGGCTCTTTCCTTTGCTGCGATTTGTGCATCAGCAGTAGTAGTTTCATATTTTATGCCATCTAATATCGTGTACCACTTATCTCCCGATTCATTAGAGACAATCAAAGCGCCAAAGAACTGCTGTGCAATAATTACAGCATTATCAAATGCCTTATTTGAGAGCTTAATAGCAGGTACTTTGACCTCTGATTCCATATCAAAAACCTGTCCTGCTATTAGCACATCTTTACCTGGTATCGTTGGTATTGAGTCCGTCGCATTTGCACTAATATAATTACCCAGAATGCTTGTTTCTCCCGCCTCTTCAGCAGATACAAAGTTTAAGTTGGATAAATTTAAACTAGGCTTGTAGGTATTAATAGTTGGAGTTGCTATTGTGGAAACAAATCCTGCTAATTGCCCTTTGCTAAATTCATCTGCAAGTGAACGCCAAGGAGAATACTGTACAAAATTAGGCTGTATTGTGTTACCATATTTTTGAATGATAGCTCCTTTAAAAATTCGGTTTGCAGTAGCTTCCCTAGAGGCATCTCCATTCAAAACACTAATTGGGGATAAGCTAAGCGATTGAATACCTTGATCTTTAAAACGTTCATTGAGTTGGAGCGTAGTAATAGTATTATCCTTCTTTCGATAAAGCGCAAACAAACTATTCGTTTCTGCAAAATCTGGCTCGTCCCATTCTTTATTATCCAAAGATTGCTTAAAAGCAGCACTCTTACTGAAACACATCACGTTTCCATAATCACTTACGTAACCATCAGTACCTGTTGCGTTCGTTGTATAGAGATAGAAAGTACGGGCAGCAACACCCGTTTTGTCTTCTGGATGTTTTTCATAGTATTTTCTTACAATATCAAACTTATCCTTAGGCATTGCAAAAACTTGGAAAATGGTATCTCCTAAGGTTACTTTAGATACAAAATGTGTACCAAGTGTTGTAAAATTTTCAAGATATTGATTGGCTTGTTTAGCGGTAATTTGTGTAGGTTCAAAAGAGTTATCCTCCCCTTTATTTCTTATCAATGAAGCACTTGCTCTTTGATATGCTTCTGTAATTCCATATTTTTTTCGCTGAGAAACGGGATTTGGTCGTCTCAATTTTTCGCCACTAATCAAATCATGAGATTTAGTCTCATCTATTCTACTCAGGCTTGCTAAAGCAAAAGAATAATCCTTGTTCGACAAATCAACTCCTAGTGTTTTAGAAAGCCCCTGAATCGCCGAATCTCTATCCTTATCTCCTAAGAAAAGCTGTCCTGCAGGCAATACGGGACTATTTTCTTCTGCATCAGGGTTGAATATCTCATAAGGAAGAAGCTGACTAAGTAAAGATTCCGCATCCTCATGTAATGAAATGGTAGGAGATTTTTCCCATTTCCCCAAACTACTTGATGCAGATAATTCAGTTTCTTTCAGGGCAGCTTCCTTTACTGGAAATAGGGCATTATTTTCTACTGTATTTGAAAGCCATGCAGGGTTATATCCCAAAATTAGATTAGCCGAGCTGCCTAATTTTATATTATTAAGATTCATTTTATTGTCTTTTAATTTTATAAAAAGAAAATTATTTAAATGGTTATTTCGTATTTTACATTTCAAAGTTATGGGCTTTTTTTCGATGAAAAAAATTTATGTTGTGAGTTGCGGCTATCTTGTTGTGAATGGTAGATATATAGAGTTGAGTCAAATTCTGCTTTGGAAAATATTGATGATTTATCGATAGAAGTTGGTTTTATTTCTATTTGTGTGATGAAGCAATTTTAGTATAAAAAATAACCTTGGCATAATGGGTAACTAATCTTTTGCTCACTCCCTTTATTAGGTACAACACAAATTTTATGAGCAAGCCATTTCTCAATTAGTAGTAATTTTTCCCGTTCAACTCCCTATCTTTGCCCAATTATCAAACGCAATTACAAAATTGAACTTGCGTTTGATAATTGAACTATTATTTTGATTATCTATTCCCTTGCTTTTAATCATGCTAGAAAACATACAATTTATACATCCTTGGTTTTTCTTATTGCTATTGTTAATCCCATTAGCAATAATTTATCAATATTTCTTCAATAAGAAAGGACGCATTGCGCTCAAAATGCCCAGCCTAAAATCACTAGAGGGCCATCAATCGTGGCGCGGTCGCCTGCGAATTTTACTTCCTATTCTTCGTTGTTTGGCATTTGCGGCTTTAGTCACAGCTTTAGCTCGACCACAATCTACCTTGAAAGAAGAAGAAATAAAGGCAGAAGGCGTAGATATTAGTTTGGTCATTGATTTATCGAGTAGTATGCTTTCGCGCGACTTCAAACCCGACCGCCTAGAGGTGAGTAAGCGCGTGGCTTCCGAATTCGTGACGAAACGAAAGCATGACCGCATTGGACTCACGGCTTTTTCAGGCGAAGCCTATAGCCAATGTCCGCTCACCACAGATCACCGCATCGTGCAGGAGTTTTTATCGGGTCTGAAGTGTGGTATCCTAGAAGATGGCACGGCTATCGGGATGGGATTGAGTACGGCTATCAATCGCTTAAAAGATTCCGAGGCAAAGAGTAAAGTCGTTATCCTCCTCACCGATGGGGTGAATAATGCGGGTTACATCAAGCCCATCACAGCAGCACAAATCGCTCAAGAATTTAGCATCAAAGTCTATACCATCGGAGTGGGGACACAGGGACAAGCCCTCGCACCCGTAAGTCGCCGATCGAATGGCACTTTTATTTTTGATATGGTAAGCGTAGAAATTGATGAAGAATTGCTTACCCAAATTTCTGAAATGACAGGTGGTAAATACTTCCGTGCTACCACCGAGGAGGGCTTGGAGCGCATTTATGCCGAAATTGACCGCTTAGAAAAGACAGAAATAGAAGTAACTAGCATCAAACGATATAGCGAAGAATTTCATTGGTTTGCCATGTTGGGGCTTATTTTTTTGGTGCTGGAATTGTTACTGCGGTATACGGTATTGAGAACGTTGCCTTAATTAAATCTCTTCTCTTGATAACGGTCACTTAGAAGTGACCGTTATCTCTGATGCTAAATTCAACTTCGAGATAACGGTCATTTCTAAATGTCCCTCAGAATGTCAAGGATAATTCAGAAATCTTATACCAATCCCATCTCAACAACCTCCAAAAACAAACAAAAAATCCGCTAAAACCCCAGCTTTCAGCATGACTTTTTGATTTTTTCAACGTCTAAATTTTGAACTATCAGTAAAAAATAAATGTGCGCTTTTGACAAGCACTTTTGATAAAAGAGTCTTTTATTTTAAACGATTTATTAGGGCGAACGAAAAGTCGTTTTTATAATATG
>CALGLY010000413.1 GCA_937959095.1 uncultured Saprospiraceae bacterium | reverse complement strand
ATAGTCATATTCTTCCGCTTGAATGGTACCAGGAATAGTTGCCGCATCGCAATTGTAAGGTTGTTGTCCACTTCCGCATGGGTTGGTATTATTGTCTGTAAATAAATATTGGCTAGCAATAATACTTTTATTAATACCAGGACCAGACCATCTGAGTTGGATAAGCCCAACGCCTCCACCTTCAAAATATTCCAACTTAATAGGATAACGTTGCCCTGCCTCTAAGACAATCTCCCCTACGTCTTCTGTATTGCCATGTGCTGTCCAGTTATCGACCATGCGTTTGTCATCGACCCATAATCGGACACCATCATCAGAGTTCGTATAAAAAGTATAGCCTCCATCCCTAGGCACTTCAATATAACCTTCCCAACGAACAGAAAAATTATCTGGGCTGAGACCAGAAGGACTGCCAGTACCATAGTTAAAATTGATAGTGGGGTCAACTTGCTCGTAAGCAGGATTGGTAAGATTGTTAGCATTGAAATACGTTGCGTTTAGTCCATCTCCACCAAGATTAGGATTAGAGATAGTCGCTGTATTATGTACATTTTCTCCTACTTGTACAAATTTTGCAACACTAGGCACGCCATTGCTATTCATAGCAAAAAGCATATAACTACCTGGAGGCAAAATATTTCTATTGGGAATAGAAAGGCTATAGTTGTTTCCACCATTAGAAGTAAAAGAAAGCGGAATACGACGTTGGTCATTATTGGTACTATGTGTTGTACCTGAGTTTCTCACTAATGCAAAAGAACTGATAGTGCTATTGGTGCTAACAGATATATCCGAATTATAATCCGCACTAGTTGGTGACGTATTGATCACCGGTCTAGTGGCTAATGTACCATTAGAATTGAATAAGTAAGGCGGTGAAAAAATCTCCGCATCAGGGTGATTCTCTGGGCAGGTACCACATAGTCCCCCACCAGAAGAAATGATTCTACCATCAGCCATCAAGAGCGCAATACTATGATAATTTCTAGGTACTTGCATAGCAGCCATTGTTTTCCATTGCCCGGTGTTGGGATTCCATATCTCTGCATTGAGTCGGGCATTTACATCATTGAAGAAATTGCCTTTTGGTATACCTCCTATGACTAATACCTCTCCATTTGGCAACACCACACTGTTGTGTATATTTCTAGAAAAAGCCAGATCTCCAACTCTTGATACAACTGGAGTTTCGGAATTGATATCGATTGTATAAGCACGGTTATTTGCATCACCTCCTTGTCCAGAAGTAACAGCTCCTCCTGCTTTTAGAATTTTACCAATATCATACATTACTGTTGTGCCGCTAGCTGAATATAAATCGTCTCCACGTTGTCCTGCATTGGTATAACTTCCAACGCCATCTGTATCAATCCAGTGCATTGTTTGGCTAGGTCCTGCGTGAAATAATTTACCATTAGGAGCTGCCCAAAGCCAAGGAAAGTAATCATCTAACCTTTCAGGTTGATCTGAAACCGTCCCATCCGTAATGACATCTACTGGAAGCCCAAAGGGTTTGTGCCATCCTGATTTGCTAGTCCATATCTCTGCATGCTTATTACCAACCCCTCCACTCCAAGAACCGCCAATTGTAAATGTTGCTCCACTAGCCAAGGTCACATTGGAATGATAGCCACGGGCTATTCCCATCTGATCAACAGCCGTCCATTGATTGTTTATCGCATCATATACACTTGCCTTTGCCGAGCTAGACCCTCCTGTGACCATCACACTTCCATCGGGTAAGGTGTTGACACCAGGACAAAACATATCATGCCCTGTATTGGTAATCAAAGCCTCCGTTGCGGTATTATTAGAAGGGTCAAAAATGGCTGTCCAGGTTTTCCCTTGGTCACCACCAAAAGAAAATTTATCACGAGCTGACCAAAGCATCACTTTACCATTGGTTAGATTCGCTCCTGCAGCAGAAATTAAGGGTAGGTTAATAACCGTACTCCATGCCCCTATTGAGCTGTTAACTGTCGCTGTTTCATATCCCACGAAATCAATTTCTGCGTCCCATTCTTCCGTCATACAGGTTTTGTATTCTAGATATTCTTCCCAGGTTATGGTCTCACCTGTACACAGGGTAATTGTTTTTGGTTTCGGGTTGGTGTTATTTGCAAAAAGACAAATACTTACGCATAATAGGAATAAGGTTGATATACCTTTGTAGTTGTTCATATTTTTTTTCTAATAGTTAACTTATTGCTTATAAAAAGCTGTGCTTATAAGGGCGTAAGGCGGTAATGGTTTTTCTATATTTTCATAAATTTCTTGACGATAGAAGTATCTCCTGTCTTCAATCGTAGATAGTATATTCCTGTTTTTAAATGTGTTATTGAAATAAGCTGATCTTGATCAGAATTTGATGTTGCTATGGTTTCAAGTAAGCGACCTTCTGCATTGAAGAGCTCTATCGTGCTTGCTCCTTTTATGTTTTCCAATTGGATAGTCAATTGTTCGCTTGCTGGATTTGGATAGAGTTCAATATTTGCTTTTGCTAGATTTTGTGGCTCCATCCCTTTGCCTAGCTCTTGTGCTTCTACCTCTTGTTTGCTATCCATGCTTAGATTTGTTGCAAAGTTTTGTTGCGGCGTAAAGCGGAGGTAATCTAGATTCAAATTACCTGTATTGATATTGATACGAAGGATAACATTGCTACCCGAAGAAATCGTTACTCCATTGAGGAATATAGAAGTATAGGAACCCCAACTTCCTGTGTTTGGAACATTGATATTACCAAGTAAATTGCCGTCAATTAAAATATCAAAATTACCTGGATTCGATGAGCCCGAGGCTACGGCTGCTTCGATATTGTATGTACCGCTTTGTACATCAACCGTATATTCTAGCCACTCACCTCCTCGTGTCCAACCTAAAATGCCACCTGAAACATCCACATTATCATTGGGACGATAAGACGTATCGCCACTTTTAGAGTCATTGTCATTGAAGGCAACACCTTGTCCACCTTCGTCATATTCTTCCGCCTCGATCGTGCCTGGAATACTTCCTACTTCGCAATTATATGCATACTGGCCGTTGGTGCAATCTGTTCCGCCACCATCCAATTTGAACTCAATATAATCTAGATTGAAGCTCCCTCCATCCACGTCTAATCGCAAGATATTGTTGTTGCCTCCACTCAGGTTAACACCAGAGATTCTAAAGGCTTCATAGGTTCCCCATCCACCTGTATTGGTAATATCAAGATTCGCTAGTGGATTACCATTTAACGAAACATCAACCGCTCCTGGATTGGTCGATCCAGAACCCGCTAATAATTCTATTGTATAAGTGCCTGGTACGACATTGACGGTGTATTCTAACCACTCGCCATCTCGTATCCAACCGACTGCCGAAGCACCACCATCGACATTGGAGTCTGGGCGATAGCTCGTAGAACCATCTCGTGTACCGTCATCATTGTAAGCGACACCTTGCCCGCCTTCATCGTATTCTTCTGCTTCGATGATGCCAGGGATGTTGCCGACTTCACAATTGTAGGGATGCTGTATTCCTGTGCAATCCGAATTTTCATCCAAATCACAAACGCCATTATTATTATTGTCAATCAATGTACCTGAACAATTGCAATCTGAACCGATGACATCGCCAGTCGTACATAAGTCGCCATCGTTACACGATGCGCCCACATTACAACCTGAACCAGAAGTGAATTTGATGAAATCCAAATTGAATTTTCCGCCATCTACATCCAATCGCAAAACCTTGTTGTTGCCAGAAGATAGATTTACACCAGAAATAGTCAAGGTCGTATATGTCCCATAGCTGCCCGTATTTTGTACATCAAAACTGCCGAGGGAGCTGCCATTGAGAGACACATTGAGTGCGCCAGGGCTAGAAGAACCCGAAGCAACAGATAGTTCCATTGTGTAAGTACCTGAAGTTTGTACATCAACGGTGTATTCCAACCATTCGCCATCTTGAATCCAACCGACTACCTCGCCTGATACATCTACATTGTCTTC
>CALGLY010000412.1 GCA_937959095.1 uncultured Saprospiraceae bacterium | reverse complement strand
ATTAAAGTAGTTTTCGATTGTATTAATAATGAGTTGCGTATCATTCATTTTTTCCTGTGCGGACAGTGAAAATGAAATAAGAAGTAGTGTTATTGTTAAGTATGTTCTAAGCATTTTTTTTGTGTTGAAATGAAAAAATATTTTTTTCGCGTTCCCTAGTGAATCACCCCTCCGCCAACTCCCGCAACGCTCCCACAAATACATCCAACTCCTCCGTAGACGTATAGATATTAGGCGTGATGCGGCAGCCATGCACCACCGTTTCATCAATAGCAACCGTCCAAATCTTGTACTTATCCAGTAGCGTTTTGGCTAGAATATGGGGCTTCATTCCTTTTATGCCCACATTAGCAATACCACAAGATCGCTGTCGTTCTTCGGGTGTATTCACTATAATATTTGGATTTTTCCGCACCTTATCTGTCCAGTAATTTTGGATGTAGCGTAGGCGTGCTTCTTTGCGTTCCAGTCCTAATTTTTCTAAATAATCAAGCGCATTTCCAATTGCTAAATCCGTATGCACAGGATGCGTACCCGTATGATTGAGGCGATGCAAATCATTTAAGTCAGTTGTCCAATCGGCAAAACGTGGCCATATTTTAGCAGCACTTCCTTGTTTCACAAATAACAACCCACAACCAAGCGGCGCACTCAACCATTTGTGGAGACTACTCCCATAATAATCACAATCGAGGTCTTTTATCGAAAACTGAAAATGTCCAATCGCATGTGCACCATCCACCATCACCTCCACGACATGCCGATGTGCCATTTCGCATATCTTTTTGATGGGCAGGATATGCCCTGTGATATTGATGATGTGGCAAACCATGAGTAAGCGTGTTTTGGGCGTGATGGCATCCTCATAAAGTGCCACGATTTCTTCATCGGATTTCGGGTGATTCGGGATGGAAATTATCTTATTGACCACACCATGTTTTTTGGCTACTTGCTCGAACATGACGCGCATTGCACCATAATCTTGTGCTGCAAAAACGGCTTCATCACCCGCTTTCCATGGGTAGCCACCTATGATAGTATCCAGCGATTCTGTCGTATTTCTAGTGATGATAACCTCTTCGGATTCGGCATCTATCAATTGAGCGAGGCGTGCGGCTATTTTATCCTTATTTTCCCATTGCACCGTCCGCATATACCACGAACCTTGATAATTTACTTCTCTGGCATGTGCCAAATAGCTTTCTAAGATTTCTTCTGGACTAATGCAGTAATAACCATTTTCGAGATTGATATAATCGGGTTTCAAGCGATAACCAGCCCTTATTTTTTTCCAAAATACTTCGTCTTTTGCCACTTCTTCGGGGGATAGATGTGCTATGCTTGGCATTAATTTATCGAGAGGGAAAAAGATTGGTGTGCTAGTGATGGCTGCGGCTGTTTTTAAGAAATCTCGTTTTGTCATGCTGTGTAGTATTTTGTTTTAGAACGAGATAAAGATACTTATTTCTAGGGACTAATTTTCTAATCTGACGCAACCACCACTAGTAAAGTGCAAGTACAAACTCAAGTGCAAGTACAAGTTTATAAATTGAACCTGCCCGTTCGCGGAGCAGGCGGGCTTGTGCTTGAACTTGAACTTGAACTTGAAGTTCTACCCCATTTGTGAAGGATTTTCATAGTAAGAGGCTAAAGACTAAACTTCATTTCCCCATATTTCGCATTCTGTCCCTCTTTTTTCGCAAAAAAAGTAGGTACTTCGATAACTGAATGCACGATATGTACGTTTAGCTTACATATCGAAAATAAAGACTTTATAACAATATGAAGAAATCGCTAAAGGTATTTGGTTTAGTTGCGGTGCTACTCGTGGGCATGGCGACAACCGTAGTGAATAACGATAAGTATTTTGAAATCGCGAAAAATATTGAGCTTTTTGCGAATATGTACCGTGAAATCAATACGCTCTATGTGGATGAAATAGAACCCTCCGAGCTGATGCGTATCGGCGTGGATGCTATGATGGAATCTTTAGATCCATACACCAATTATATTTCAGAGTCGCAAATAGAAGGCTATCGCTACATCAATGAAGGTCGCTATAATGGCATCGGTGGCGCAAGTGAGCGAATTGGTGAATTCTTGACAATCGTAGAACTTTACGAAGATCAACCTGCCGACAAAGCGGGCTTGAAAGTAGGAGACAAAATAATCGCAATAGACGGCAAAGAAGCGAAAGGAAAAAATACAGAAGCACTAGAGAATATCCTACGTGGTTTTCCTGGCACGGAAGTAGAATTGCTTATTCGCAGACCAGGTGAAAAGAAGGACTTTGCAGTGACGGTAGTCCGCGAAGAACTAGAGGTGAAAAATGTACCGTATTCAGGTATGGTGAGCGATGGTATTGGTTATTTTGCTTTGACGACTTTCACGCGCCAAGCAGGGGCAAATGTAGGTAATGCACTAAAAGAACTAAAAGAAGAAAACCCAAATCTACGCGGCGTTATTTTTGATTTGCGTGGCAATGGCGGTGGACTTTTGACAGAAGCCGTGAATGTATCGAATATTTTTGTACCAAAGAATGAAGTAGTCGTGACGACGAAAGGAAAAGTGAAGGATTGGGACAGAAGCTTCAATACCCTAGCTCCTGCCATAGATACAGAAATTCCATTGGTTGTATTGATTGATGGCAAATCTGCATCTGCATCGGA
>CALGLY010000411.1 GCA_937959095.1 uncultured Saprospiraceae bacterium | reverse complement strand
AATCCATCCATTTCGGGCATGTGCAAATCCATAAGGATAAGGTCAAAATTATCATTTTCGAGCTGTTCTATTGCTTCTTTTCCTGTGCATACGACACACAACTCTATGCCATAGCGTTCTAATATTTTTATGACTACTTTTTGATTAAATAAATTATCCTCTGCTAATAGTATTTTTACCCCCTTGAGTTTTTCTGTATTCATAATGCCACTCAAAGGCGATAAATTTTCAGATAAACTCTTATTCGTGATTGGAAATAGAAGTTCAAAAGAAAAGGTACTTCCTTCAGTAACTAAACTTTGAAGACTTATTTGACCTCCTTGCAATTCTATAAGTTGTTTTGTAATAGCTAAACCAAGTCCTGACCCTCCGAATTCTCGTGTTGTAGTATCCGATGCTTGCGAAAAACTATCAAAAATGAGTTTTTATTTGTCTAAAGGAATACCAATACCAGTATCCTTTACTTCAAAACGAATAAGCATCTTATCTTTTAGTTGTTCTACAATATTTACATTCAAAGACACAGAACCTTTAGGCGTAAATTTGATCGCATTGTCTATTAAGTTTGCTAATATTTGTTTTAGTCGAGTCGGATCTCCAAGCACTTTATGTTGCAAAGGAACTTGAAAATTTAAGTGAATATCAAGTGCTTCATTCTGATTAGAAATTGTAAATATCTTGATAATACTATCGAGGTGTTGTTCTAAATTGAAAGGTATTTTTTCTATGATAACTTTATCTGCTTCTAGCTTAGAATAATCCAGTATATCGTTCAGTAAATCCATAAGGTATTCACTAGATGCTTTCAGGTTTTGGAGGTAAGGAAATTGATCCTTTCTAGGGCGAGCTTCTAGTAAAATATCTGTAAAACCAATTACCGCATTCATTGGTGTACGGATTTCATGACTCATAGTAGATAAGAATTGCTGTTTTGTCTCAGCAGCAGCTAAGGCATTTTTATTAGCGACCTTTAATGCGCGATTACTTCTTCTATAATTGAATAGAAACCCAATACATAGCCCGATTAAAGCAATGGATAATAAAATGATTGTTAGTTGAGATTGTTGCCGAACTTCTAATATTTCTATTTCGCCTCTTTTTTTGTTATTTTCCTCTATCCGTTCTACATGGAGTTTTTTATCCAGTTGATGAATACTATCTATAATACCTACATAGGCTTTACTATTCTTGAATGCATCCTGATATGCTTCTATCTCTTCATAGATACGCGTAGCTTCGCTTAATACTTTAGCTTTCAAGCGAATGTTTTCAATATTTTCACTTTTTTCTAAAGCATCATTTACATAGCGAATACTTTTATTCATATTTTCCTCTACCTGAATTAGACCAAGTAAAGCACGGATTTTCGATTCTCCAAATTCAAATTGAGTCGTGAAGGCATAAGCAGCCTCATATTTCTCTTTTGCCTTGGACACATCTGCTTTTTTGAGCCAGTATTCGCCCTCTATAATAAGAATTTCTGCTAAAGAAGCATAATCACCTGATTGCATTTGAATGGCAGTTCCTTCATCTAAATATTGGTTAGCAGCCTCTAGTTCACCTTGCTGCAATTTTATCCGTGCCAAATCATCTAAATAGATTCCAAGTAGATCCGTATACTTATTCTTTCGAGCTAGGTTTATGCCTTTGGTTAAATATTCTTCTGCCTTTTCGTAGTTATTGATTTCTAAATTCAATTCTCCGAGGTTCGCAATCATTAGCGTTTTTACTCTATTGTCTTCCGTTGAATACTTTTCAAATACTTCAATTCCATCAAAGGTATAATCAATAGCTAAAGAATACTCTTTAAGATTATGATATACCAAAGCAATATTATTCAAGCAGGCTGCTTGTGTCTCGTAGTCTTCTACTTCTTCAGCAAGCTGAATAGACTTATTATAATAATAGATAATTGTATCGGAAGAAGATCCTTTTTTGAAGTGCCCAATGCCTATGTTTTTCAAAGCTTTTGATTCTCCTTTTACATAAGCAATATCATGCGCTAGTGCTGCTGCTTGTTTCGCATAAAAGAGGATTTGTTCAGATTCGGTACGTCGAAATTGATAACTAATTTCATTTAAGAGATCAACCTTATCTTCAATGGACGCAGGATGTTCCAGTTCTTCTATTAGACTATCTGTGATTGCTTTATAATTTCGAACAGTTGTTTGTGTAGAGCCAACTAGTGAAAAAAACAGAAAGAACAATAAAAAAATCCAAGAATGTTTGGGTATATCACCTTTCATAAATGTCTTTTTATCCCTAATCTTAATTTTGTATAGAAAATATATATTATAGGAAATAAGAGCGTGTAAGTGGAAAGCAAGATATATAAAATATATAATTTGCCAAAACAGAGACAAATATTGAACAATGAACTACAATGTAAACCCGCTGGACTTAGCAGTTAAAATTATTGAATTTATTTACTTTCACTTAATACACTGTAACAGAAATTTCTTTGCATTTATGACTGCTTCTTTTTCCAGTTTTCTTCGTTCCAAAATCGGGCTTCATAACCAGTTCTGTTCCCAATTTTGCGCCTGCTTGTAGCAGACAAGCCTCGAATACTAAAAAAATAAGCTTAGACAAAATACAAATAAACTTTTGTTACACGGTACTTAATGACGGAGCCTTCAAATTATGAATTATCATTCGGACTAATTCGTCTGCCTTAAATGGTTTTCCGATATAGTCAATATGATTCAAATCGCGTTGTTTCATCAGTTCTTCTAACGAGGCTGCTGTCAAAGCAATAATAGGAAGTTCGCTCTTCGGAAAAGGAAGCTTTTTAATTGCTCGCATTGCTTCGTAGCCATCCATTTCAGGCATATGCAAGTCCATAAGCACTAAGTCAAAATCGGTAGTCTTAATTTTTTCTAAAGCCTCCTTTCCATTTTCTGCTACTTGGACAAACGCCCCAAAACGCTCCAATAATTTAGTCGCTACTTTTTGGTTAAATACATTGTCTTCTGCCAGAAGAATTTGCAAACCTTTTAGTGCTTTTGTATCTAAGGTTTCTAAAGTTTTAATGGATTTGTTTTTTAGTGCTTTAGTAGTAATAGAAAATGATAAATCAAAAGAGAAAACGCTACCTAAGCCCTCCTTACTCTCTACTTTTATTTGTCCATTGTAAAGCTCTACCAATGCTTTCGTAATGGATAAGCCTAGACCTGTACCTCCAAACTGACGAGTGGTAGCACTAGAAGCCTGCGAAAAACTTTCAAAAATAAGTCGTTGTTTATCTTTAGGAATACCAATCCCTGTATCTTCTACTTCAAAATGAACACGCACCTCCTTATTGGTTTGTTCCATAAGATATACACTAAAACGAACATAACCATTAGGCGTAAATTTAACGGCATTACCTATCAAATTCACCAATATTTGCTTCAAGCGAGTAGGATCACCGAGTACTTTATGTTTTAGTGGAACATCATAATCAAACTCAATGATTAGATCTTTATTTTGATTCGATATTTTGAAACCCTCTATTACATTACTAAGGTGTTCTTCTAGGTCAAAGGGGGTTTGTTCTATACTTACTTTTTCAGCTTCCAGTTTAGAATAATCTAAGATGTCATTTAGCAATTCCATTAGAAAGGTGCTAGAAGCCTTTAGATTCTGTAGATAAGATGCTTGATCATTTCGAGGTCGTTCTTGCAGTAAAATATCCGTAAATCCGATAACAGCATTCATAGGCGTACGGATTTCATGACTCATAGTAGAGAGAAAATTCTGTTTCATAATAGAGACTTCTGTTGCTTTTTTGTTCGCAATTTTTAAAGCCTTATTTTTTTTTCTCATACTCCACATGAAAGCAAAGACAACAGCAAAAAGTGATACTCCTAATACTAGTCCAAATCCCATAAGGTCGCGCTGCCATTGCTGGTTTAGCTCTAAGGTTTCTATTTCCTTCTGTTTTATTTCACTATCATACACTGCTTCAAAGCCAGCCACATAGTTCGTCTTATCCGAGTGGAAAGTGCTATCTATAATAATGTTATACTCTTTACTAACAGTTAAGGCTTTTTGGTATTCTTCTTGTTGTTCATATAAATGCACGAGCTCTTTTAAGACTTCTGCTTTTTGCGCAATATTTTCTACCACCTCAGCTCGTGCTAGAGCAATATTTGCATATTCTATTGCTTGTTCTCTCTTTCCTTCTTTCTTTTCTACCTGGATAATACGTATCAAAGCATCAATTTCTGTATCTATAAATTTATATTCCTTGGATAGATCATAAGCTTCTACATATTCTTTTTTTGCTAATTCCAATTCCCCTTCCTCCTCCTGAACTTCTCCAGATATTAATAAGGTTTCTATCAAGGAAGCATTATCACCAAGCTTCGTTTGGAAGATTTTTGCTTCTTCTACTATTTCCTTCGCTTCTTCTAACTTATGAAGCCGAAGTTTTAAACGTGCTAAATCATCTAAAAAGATACTTACTACAGTTGGATAATTTTTCTTTTTACCTAAAGAAATTGCTTGTTCTAAATATTCATCTCCTTGCTCATAATCTCCCATCAAGCTATAAGTCTCTCCTATATTAGCAAGAATTAAAGCTTCCATGCGGATAGACTCTTCATAATAAACCTTGAGTATATTAAGTGCGCTAAAAAGGAACTTGAGACTCAATCCGTACTCTTTTTTATTTCTATGCACCAAGGCAGAGTTATTGAAGCAAGCGATATGGGTATAATGATCTCCTACGGAACTTGCTAACTCAGCTGCTGTGCGGAAGTAATAAAGAATCGTATCGGATGGAGAACCTTTCTTGAAGTGACCTATTCCGATGTTCTTTAGTGCAATTGCTTCTCCTTTCGGATAGTTAATAGACTTCGCAAGTCGTTGTGCTTGCTTACCATAGCGCAAAATTGGTTCGGGATTCGTTCTTCGGAAATTATAACTTATTGCATTGAGTAGTTCTACTTGGTCTTGTGCAGG
>CALGLY010000410.1 GCA_937959095.1 uncultured Saprospiraceae bacterium | reverse complement strand
TTTTTGTTTTGCTTTGAAATAAGCATAATGACGTTCGAGTCGCTCCTTGAAGTCCTGATCTCGCTCTAATTCACTTATAAAGAGTTCCAGAAAATAATTGGCATAACGAGATTGTGGTTGCATGGCATCTAAAATAGGCCCCTTCATTTGTTCGGCCATTTCCTTTGAAAGCCACGTCCCCCAATTCCGATAAAAATCTATAGGTTCCCATCCGTAAGAAATTGTTGCCATAGGAGTAAGGTCTGAAGAAGAACCTTCATCCAAAACATGGATAAATACTCTTCTACAATCACAAGTTTTATCATTGCAATACGCATTGACAAAATAGTAATTTCCCTTGGGTAAATTAGAATCATTAATAACGCTTATCTTCCGAGTTTCTACTACGGCAATTTTTGGAAAACTTTCGTGAAATGGTACAAAATACATTAGACTTATAGATTTAAACATCAAGTTAGAATTGATGGAAGATAATTCTAGCTTTGTATTAGTAAAAATTATAATAAAGGTATCCTTTTTTACAAAAAAATCATAGGAAACCCTGAATCATTTCTTCAAACGTATTTCCATATTCGAGATTTCATTTAAAAAGCCCCTCCAACTCCAAGCCTAATAGATTGAAAATTTCATAAATTGAATCTCCTCCCCCTTTTAATCAAACAGCATTTTTCCATCTCCAAGCGTTATTCAAGATAGTTTTCTTACTTTTGGCAGAAATTCTGTATTATCATTACTTTAAGAATGAAACACCCGATCAATATGCGGTCACTATTACTCATTTTGAGTCTATTAGGAACATACCTATTGCCAGCACAGTCCATTGAAGACGTAAAAATAACAGCCTCCTTTCAAGAAAAATCAGCCAGAAGCATTCTCCAGCAACTTAATAAAGACCTCCCTCTACAATTTTACTATAAAGAAAAAGAATTACCCACTAAAGCCATGACGCATTCCTTTCAGGAGGCTTCTTTGGAGGAGGTAATGAAAGCAATGTTTGACGGTACGCTACTCAACTATATGGTCTATCGGGACTATGCCGTTATCATCGCACCAGGGCGCATATTGGAAGAGGTCTATTCTTCCGATTATTATCAAGGTCTGGAAAAATCGCTTTCGGGTGGCGAACCAGAGCGTGTGAGCAAAATCCGTCCTATCATCGTGGGTAGTATTGATAAACTATCACCTTCTGGTTTTTCAAAAGTGAGTGGCATCATTCGAGATGAACAAACTCGTGAGCCTATTATCGGGGCAACTTTACAGTGGACAGACCTCGACAAAGCTACCGTGACGGATATAGATGGCTTATTTGAGTCAGAATTACCTGTTGGAGAGCATGAATTGGTAATTAATTATGTCGGCTACGAAGACCAAGTACAATTGGTGCAAGTCTATAGTGATGGAGAATTAAAACTTAAACTCAATAAAGCCTCCATTCAACTAGAAGGCGTAACCGTGACCGCTAGAAAAGAGGATGCTAACGTAGAAAATGCACAAGTAGGACTCACACGCCTAGAAATGAAAGACTTGAAAGCACTCCCTGCTTTTCTAGGAAATACGGATGTAGTGAAAGGCTTACTCTTGCAACCTGGCGTAAGTTCGATAGGAGAAGGCGCGGTTGGTTTCAATGTACGTGGTGGTGAAGTAGATCAAAACCTGGTTATACAAGACGAAGGTTTCTTATTAAACTCTTCCCACGCACTAGGTTTTTTCAGTACGTTCAATGCAGACTTAATCGGGGGAGTAGATTTATATAAAGGAAGTATTCCAGCAGAATATGGTGGTCGCTTGGCCTCCGTGATGGATGTACGAATGAAAGATGGCGATTTCAAGAAATTCAATCTGAAGGGCGGTGTTGATCCTGTCACGTCCCACATTAGCTTGGAAGGGCCTATTATAAAAGACAAACTTTCCTTTATTGCAGGTTTCCGTTCCTCTTATTCCAATTGGATTCTTGACCTTTTCAAAGTCTTAGAAATCAAACGTAGCTCTGCCTTTTTCTATGATGCAAATGCACGCTTGACATTCCGACTAAATGATAAAAACACGATTATTCTATCGGGCTATAGTTCCAATGATGAATTTACCTATAATGCCGAATTCGGTTTTGAGTATAGCACCTTGCTAGGACAATTGATTTATAAGACGATACTTTCAGAAAATTTATTTTCTAAATTTTCCGTCATCCGTAGTGATTACAAGAGTGCGCGTTTTGATTTGCGCGGTATAGATGCTGCACAACTCAATAATGATGTAGCCTACTGGAAAGTGAAGGAACAACTGACCTTTAGTCCAAGTAATGATTTAGAAATAGATGCTGGTGTTTCAGCTATTCGCTACGAAGTAGATCCAGGCAAACGCGCGCCTTTCGGAGAAAATTCTGTAATTACGGCAAAAGAACTAGAGCAAGAACAAGGTTTGGAAATGGCTGGTTTTGTTAGTGCGAATTGGACAGCTTCGCCTCGCTTCACGGTGGCAGGTGGTTTGCGTTATGAACTCTATCAATTTTTAGGGCCAAAAACAGTCTACCAATACAGCGATGCAACCCAACCCGACCCATCACAAACAATAGGCAGCACGCTCTTCAACAAAGGGGACGCTATCAAGACCTATAGCAGTTTAGAGCCGCGTCTTTCCTTGCGCTACAAGCTGAATGAGACATCTTCTATCAAGGCGGGCTATAGCCGCACCGCACAATTTATTAATCAGATATTCAATTCCGATTCGCCTACACCTACGAGTCAGTGGCAATTGAGTACCCAATATATCGCACCGCAGCGTTCTCATAATGTATCCGTAGGGTATTTCCGCAACTCCGATGATAATGACTGGGAAGCCTCGCTCGAAACCTTTGGTCGCTATGTAGACGAACTATTTGATTATAAAGATTTTGCACAATTGGTGATGAATGAGCAATTGGAAACCGAATTGCTTCCGGGCATTGGTCGCTCCTATGGGGTAGAATTTAGCTTGAAGAAAAACAAAGGTATTTACAATGGCTTTTTGAGCTATGCCTATACGCGCTCCGAGCGACAAATAGAAGGAATCAATCGCGGTACTTGGTATCCGAGTAACTTTGATAAACCACATGATTTATCGCTTGTTCTCAACTATCAGCCGAATCGTAGAAACACCGTTACCGTGAACTTTATCTACGGCACAGGTCGCCCTACTACCCCACCCGTCGGGAATACGAAACTCGAAAATGGCTTAGTTGTTCCTATTTATTCGCTTCGCAATCAATTGCGCATTCCTGATTATCACCGCATGGACATTGCGTATACGATTGGGCGCGGCTACAAGAAGAATCAGCGATTCCGAACAAGTTGGACGATTTCAATTTATAATGTGTATGCACGCAGAAATGCATTCTCTGTCTTCTATACGCAAGGCGCATTCCAGCGCGTACAGGCAAATAAATTGGCTATTCTCGGAACAGCCTTCCCTTCTTTGACCTTCAATTTTGAAATCCTGTAATGTTATAGTATTCCACCCAAACCGTAAGAAACAATGAATACTTCTTACGGTTTGGGTGTATGTACTCAAAAAAAATAATCATGCGACTTATATCTCTATTATCGCTTAGTGCTTTATTGCTCTTTGTGTCCTGTTTAGATAAAATTGACTTAGAAGTTCCCAAAGGCTTAGAAGACAGTATCGTGATTCGAGGCGAATTGGTGAAAGGAACGCCTTCTCAACTAAAAGTATATTTGGATAGGGTCTTCAATTTTGATTTAAAAAGCCTTTTGCCCCTAAATGCACGCTCGGTGCTACTTATTGATGAAGAAGGAAATCAATTAGATGTGCCAGAATTTGGAGATGGGTTTCATCAATATACGTTCATTTCAGGTGATCCTTTTGATGTCGATTTTGGCAAAAAGTATTTCTTGCGCGTTGCGACTTTCGATGGACGTGTTTTTGAATCTTCATTAGAAGAATTAATGCCTTTACCCGAAAAAGCAACGCTAAAATCCGAACTTTCCTCTATCACGGTTATAGATGAATCGGATGGCGAATTAGAAGAGCGTCCTGTTATACAATTCTCGATAGATGCGCCAGTAACATTAAATAATAAAGAAGAAAATGCGCGCCTTTTTTGGACAGCAGAACGCACCTACCAAGTTACAGATAATTCCGAGCGAATTTGCTACATCACTATAAACTTGGACTTTGATAATATTCATGTCTTAGATGGAACGCTACTTGATAGTGATGCAGAGGATTTTCCACTTTCTAATATTCCTCTAGATTACGAACTAGGAGAAGGCTATTACTATTCGGTTTATCAAAAATCATTGACGAAAGGAGCTTTTGATTATTGGAATCAGACGAAGCAAATCATAGAGCGCAAGGGAAATTTATTCGAAGCACCTGCGGGGCGTGTAGTCACCAATTTCAAAAATATTAATGATGAAATAGACAATGTATTTGGCTATTTCACTGCCTATGCACAAGATACAGTACGAGTATATGTCGGGCCAGAAGAATTCGATACCGCAGGAAACTTCTGTCCGCCCAGTGTGCCGGCACCACCAGGTGGAGGTTGTCCTGTACCTGTTTGTTGCGATTGTGCTAGTGTAGAAGGAAGTACTATATTTCGTCCTTCTTTTTGGTAAAAGCTTATAAATTCGAGATAATGAAACCAGGAAATTTTATCCTAATAATTTTAAGTTTACTTAGTCTAACCGCTTGCTTAGATACAATTGATTTAGATGTCCCCAAAGGCACAGAAGAAGGCATCGTCATCAGAGGTGAACTCATAAAAGGAGATCCTTCCATTCTGCGGATTCGAATTAGTAATATCTTCAATTTCGATTTAAAATCCTTAGGGCTTGTCCTACTCGATGCCGTAACACTAATAGATGAAGCGGGTAATGAAATGGAAATCGAACAGCGCGAGTCTACTCTATTTCAGCACATCTTCGATCCAGTAGCAGATCCTATCAAGATAGAACATTATCAGAAATATAAGATTCGAGTGGCCGTAGAAGATGGACGCGTTTATGAATCGAGTTTTGAAGAATTATTGCCCCTACCAGCAGGCGAAACGCAGCTTAAATACGAACTTAGCACGAGAGAAAGTCTAAATGACAAAGGAGAAATTTTATCGAAACCTGCTGTGCAATTTTTAGCCAATACGCCAATAGAAATGCCAAACAGCGACAATAATGCGCAACTGCTATGGACTGCCGAACGCACCTATCAGCTTACGGATTCTGCACTTGTGAATATCCCTACCGTTTATTCAAAGGTTTGCTACATCACGGTGAACGTAGATTTTGACAATATTCACATACTAGATGGTAATGCCTTTGAAGGCGATGAAGCGATTAATTTTCCACTTTCCCAAGTACTTATCAATTATGAGTTTGCAGAAGGTTATACCTATACCGTTTACCGAAAATCACTGAATCCAACGGCTTTTCGCTATTGGAGTCGGACAAAGCAATCTATAGAACGACAAGGCTTTCTTTTTGAGCCTGTGGTGGGTCGCGTGCAATCGAACTTTACAAATCTGAACGACGATAAAGATAATTCTGTTTTCGGATACTTCACAGCACATGACCAGGACACAACGCATTTCTATGTGCCACCTGTACTTGGAGAAGAACGACTTTGTCCCTTGCCTCCTCGCAGGTTTTCTCCAGAATGTCCTACTCCATTTCCAGTTTGTTGCGATTGTTCTCAGCAACCAGGTAGTACGACTAGGAAACCTGATTTTTGGGAAGGTTAATTTATGAGGACTCCTTGACGTATTTTTTTAGAAACAACTATTTCTCTAGTCGACTATAAAGCATCATAGGATGAAAATTTTAATTCAGCATCTTGTATTTTTTCTTCTTTTAGCTTTTGCAAACATAGGCTTTGCTCAAAATGCAGTATTGCATTTGGATAAATCTTTCTATGTAACAGGCGAAGTCGCTTGGTATAAACTGTATTTACCCAAAAGCGAAGAACATAAAGAAGCGATTGTTCATGTTCTCATTTCGGATAGAAATGGAGAGGTACTAGAGCAATTTTATTTACAAGCCAATGAAAATGGCTATATAGAAGGCTATTATAAAATCCCGTTCGACTTAGTATCTGATAATTATCGCATTTCGATGCTAAAAACAACGGCTTCGGAAGAAAGCTTGGCGAGCGCGGTTTTTCCAGTTTATAATGATTTACTTAGGGAAAAAGTAGACATAATCCCTGATTCCCTAGTAACAGGCAAGGAAACATTGGCATTAGATGATTTGGTGGTGGAACTCCAATTAAATAAGAATAGCTACAGCCCGCGCGAAATGGTGCGTGGTACAATCAATGTGAAAGATAAAAATGGTACACCTGTGAAAGCCAATATCTCGGTAGCGGTGAATGATGCGGCTTTAATCACCAATGACATCACAGCAGGAGCAACGATTAATGGCTCAATAGGCAATGCCATCGCAGTACGAGGAACGCTTTTGGATGGCAATGACACGCCTACAACAGCAAGCGTATTAGGAATGTATTCTAGTTTAGAGGATCGTATTTTTTATTGTTCCGCTAAGGAACAAGGTGCATTTGAATTGAAACCTCCTTTGTTTCATGGAAAACGCCCCGTGCAGTTTATTGGCTACCAATTTGAGCATAAAGAAATCGGTATTCAGCTGAAAGAACGGAAAATGCCACCAATTAAGGAAGAATTTTTCTACTCTGAATCCATCCGAAAATACTTGACTTTAAGCCAAAAGCGTAAAAAGATTTTTCAGATTTATACAGCTATAGAAAGCAAATTAGAAACAGAAAAAATAAAACTGGATATACAAGACTTAGAATCGGCATTCACTTATATCATTGATGAATACGAATCTTTCGATCAGATGCGAAATTTCTTTGGAGAATTGATTACACCACTCAAATTCATCCTTAAAGAAGATAGCACCTACCGCGCTGAACTCTACAATCCATCGGGACTTTATGATGCCAACACCGTCCTTTCTGGCGATCCACTATTTATTATTGATGGCAAACTCACCCGTAATGCAGACTTTGTAGCCCGCATGGATATGGACTTTATAGAAGAAGTAAAATTGATGTATAAACCAGAAAATTTAC
>CALGLY010000409.1 GCA_937959095.1 uncultured Saprospiraceae bacterium | reverse complement strand
GAGTAAAGTAGAAATATCCCCTAGGTTCGAGACATCGCCCGAAGCTATCTTACGAAGAATACGACGCATGATTTTTCCAGAACGGGTCTTTGGTAAGCCTGGCACGACTTGTATCAAATCAGGTTTTGCAATTGGTCCGATTTCGCGCGTCACTACGGCGCGGACTGCCTTGGCGAAAGCCGCTTCATCTTCCACAGCATGTTGTGTGATAATATAGGCATAAATGCCTTGTCCTTTGATGTCGTGCGGATACCCGACTACGGCAGACTCAATCACATTTTCATGCTCATTGATCGCGTTTTCGACCTCGGCTGTCCCCATGCGGTGTCCCGATACATTGATTACATCATCCACGCGCCCAATAATGCGATAGCGTCCATCGGCATCGCGTCTTGCGCCATCGCCTGTGAAGTACATATTTTCAAAAGCAGAAAAATAGACATTCTTGCAGCGTTCATGGTCGCCATAAGTCGTCCGAATCATGGATGGCCACGGGAATTTGATACAAAGCAAGCCTTCTACATCATTGCCCTCTACGACTTCGCCTGCTGGGTTCATCAGTACGGGCTGAATGCCTGGCATTGGGTAGGACGCATAGCAGGGCTTCGTATCCGTGATGCCTGGGAGCGGCGTGATAAGGATACCACCTGTCTCGGTTTGCCACCACGTATCTACGATTGGGGCGTTGCCTTTTCCTACTTTTTCATTGTACCATTCCCAAGCTTCCTGATTGATCGGTTCTCCTACCGAACCGATGACTTTCAGACTACTTAGGTCATATTTTTCGACATATTGGTCGCCTTTTGCCATCAATGCGCGGATGGCAGTAGGCGCAGTATAAAACTGATTGACTTTATGTTTTTCGCAAACTTCCCAGAAGCGACCAGCATCGGGATAAGTCGGTACACCCTCAAACATAATCGTGGTCGCGCCTGCGAGTAGTGGGCCATACACGATGTAGGAATGTCCAGTTATCCAGCCAATGTCGGCAGTACACCAATAGACATCACCTTTTTCGTATTGGAACACATTTTTGAAACTAAAACACGTATACACCATATAGCCGCCACAGGTATGCACCACGCCTTTTGGCTTGCCCGTAGAGCCAGAAGTGTAAAGGATGAAGAGCATATCTTCGCTATCCATTTCTTCAGCAGGACAATCGGTACTCTGATTATCTACGGTTTCGTGCCACCATTTATCGGTTTGGTCGTTCCATTGTACTTCACCGCCTGTGTTCTTATGCACAAGTACCGTTTCTATGCTCTCGCAATCCATTGCTAGGGCATCATCTACAATTTTCTTTACTGGAATATTCTTCGCGCCTCGACTATTATAATCCGAGCAAATGACCATTTTGCAGGTTGCATCTTTTATTCTATCGGCTAGGGCATTCGCAGAAAAACCTGCAAATACCACCGAATGTATCGCTCCAATGCGCGCAGAGGCAAGCACGCCTATAGCGAGTTCGGCTACCATCGGCATATAGAAACAGATACGGTCTCCTTTTTGGATACCCATTGCTTTTAGGGCATTCGCGGCTTTGCATACTTCGGCATGGAGTTCTTTATAGGTATAGGTTTTGGCGGGCGTATTTGGGTCGTTGGCTTCCCAAAGAATAGCTATTTGGTCGCCACGTTCTTCGAGATGTCTATCTAAGCAATTTTCGGTGATATTGAGCTTTCCGCCTTGAAACCAATTGATATTCGGGCCTGCAAAATCATAATCGAGGACTTTATCCCATTTCTTTCGCCATTGGAAAGTCTTCGCTTGGGCTGCCCAAAATTGCTCTGGCTGCTCTACGCTTTGCTTATAAACTTCTTTGTACTGATCGAGTGATTTGATTTGTAATGTCATTGTTTTTGTAATTCAAATTCGTTGGTATTCACTAGGCTTTTTAAAATAAGCCAAGCAAGTTTACGAAAAACTAGAGGGCTTTGCAATTTTGGAACAATCAAGTATGAATGTATAATGGGATTTGTGAGTGCGTCAAATTAGTTTTGAAGTTCTTCGTTTATTCCTGAAAAACATTTGGTTCTTCCTGTAGAAGCCCCTATATTCGCACTCCAATTTTAAAAAGCATTATTTATTATGCCAAAGGTAAAAACACATTCTGGCACTAAGAAGCGTTTTAAGCTTACTGGAAAAGGTAAGGTAAAGCGTTTTCAAGCCAACACCTCGCACATGATGCGTAACAAATCTAAAAAGGCGAAAACTCGTCTTGGAGGATCTACGCTAGTGAGTAGCGCAGATGAAGGAAGAATCAAGCGTTTATTACGCGTGAAGTAATTCCTTCCAATAATTGATTAAGATCAATTACTTTTTTTAACGAGAATACAGGAAAAAAAGCATTCTATAAAAAGAATCCCTGTGTTGTACTAAAAATTTAATGTCATGCCACGTTCCGTCAATCACGTTGCGTCTAGAAAAAGACGTAAGAAGATATTGAAAGCAGCCAAAGGTTATTTCGGCGCGAGAAGTAAAGTTTATACGGTAGCGAAAAACGCTGTCGAAAGAGCAATGCAATACTCGTACCGCGATCGCCGTAATAAAAAACGTGCTTTCCGTCGTTTATGGATTGCTCGTATCAATGCAGCCGCTCGCCAACATGGATTGAGTTATTCAAAATTCATTCACTTGTTGAAGGAAAACGAAGTAGATTTGAATCGTAAAGTATTAGCTGATTTAGCAATGAATCATCCTGATACGTTCAAGTCTATCGTAAATGATGTAAAATAGACCTTAGTAATTGAAATGAAAATAGCAATGAAAATGAAAAAATACTTGAAAAGTAATTAGCAATTTTTACAGAAGCGTATTTTAATTTTAATTTGCATTTTAATTTTCATTCCTACTAATTTCGTCATATCCAAAAATAGGGATCGCCTTTCAGCTTTAGTTAGCTGCAAGGCGTTTCTGTTTTATGTAGACGTGAGATTTAAAGATAGGAGATTTGAGATAAACACAAAATGATTCTTTAAGCTTCTATAAGCTCCTCAAAAACTCCATTTACCATACGCTGCAAATCATTAGGCTCTACCCCAATAAGTAAGCCACGCAGCCCTGCGTTTACATAAATTATTTCTTCCCGCGTTGCATTCGCATCTATAAAAACAGGAAAGGGCTTTTTCATACCAATAGGCGAACAACCGCCACGAATATACCCTGTAGTGGTTTGTAATTCCTTGACGGCTATCAAAGTAATTTTTTTATTGCCGCTTGCTTTGGCTAGGCGTTTAAAATGGAGCTTCGCATCCCGTGCAATCACAGCTACTACGATGCCTGTTTTGTCGCCTTTGGCTACTAGCGTTTTATAGATTAATGGAACTTCTCCCCCATTATCATGCACAGGCTTTTTGAGTTCTAAATTATCAGGGTCATAGTGGTATTCAAAGAGCGCGTACTTGATTTTTTGCTGATCGAGCAGGCGCATAACATTTGTCTTTTTCACTAAAATTATAATTTGGAACGCAGAGGCGCGGAGGCGCAGAGTTTTTTAATATTCTCTGCGCCTCTCCATCTCTCCGTTCAATACAAAGTTATTCTTCCTTAAATTCCTCGAAGGTCTTTAAGCTCAAGTTACTTAACTCCAGCTTTGTAAGAGCCGTATTCAGCGCATTCATACTTGCTTGATGCGTCTTGAATTGTGCTTGTACTTCATCCATACGTGTTTGAAGTTCAGCCGTTTTCGCTACTTGCCCTGCTGAAGGCTTGCCTGGATATTGGCTGATATTCAGAGCCAAAGTCGAAATATCTTCCCGAAGACTAGAACTAGAATCTACATAAAAGTCGCCGCTTAGCGATACCAAGGACTCCTTGAGCTTTTGCGTGGCAGTAGCAAATTCTGTGAGTTTTGTTTTCAGCTTTTTCTTCTTCACTCCTGCGCTGCGTTCATTCGCTTGTGTATGCATCGTATTCAAAGAATGATAGACATATGCCAATTGCTCGGTCATATTATAAAGCTGCATTTGCGTATCATAGGCTAGTTTTCTATCTGCTGCGCTATAAATCGTTTTAGGCGACGCTTTCAATTCAAAAGGATAGTCAAATGCTTCTTTGCCTTTCTTTATTTTCAGAATGTAATTACCTTCAGGAAGCGGTGGTGGCGTGAGACTTCCTCCCAATGCGGTACGATTATTCGTTGGTGCAGATTTCGGTGCTGGCAAGCGGACAGGAATGCTAATGGTATTGATGCCCGCACTTTTTCCGACACCCAATTCTTTGATAAATTCGCCTTTACTATCATGCAAGGCAGCCGTCATCTTACCGAAGGTGTGCCGCTTTTTCATGTAATAAGAAATAGTGTTATTGCCGCGCGGATTTGAGCCTACAAAATTACCTGCACCACTAAAAGGCGGAGAAAGGCGACCATAGCTAATATAAACAGGAGGTTGCTCGAAGAAGTGGAGTTTCTTGGCTGCCACATCTGGCGTAATTTGGCGAAGCAATTCGATATCGTCAATGATGTAAATGCCACGTCCGTGTGTACCTAGCACGAGTGCCGATTCACGCGCTTGCATCGCCATCATACGAATACCAACTTTCTTTGGCATTCCATTCTCGAAACGCTTCCAGCTTGTACCATTATCTACACTAATATACAGCCCAAATTCTGTTCCTAAGAAAAGCATATCCTCACGCTCCGTATCTTCGATGATGCAATGCGCATAGCCTTCTACTTTCTCCGTCACCAAGGAAGTCCAAGTTTTACCCAAGTCCGTTGTTTTGAAGACATAAGGCGTTTTGTCACCGCTTTTATGTCCGTCTATCGTTAGGTAACAGGTATTCGCATCGTAGCGGCTTGCCTCTAGGTGCGATACCCAAAGTCCTTTCGGTAAATCGGCGATGTTTTCTACCGTATTCGACCATGTTTTGCCGCCATCGCTCGTCACTTGTACATTGCCATCATCCGTACCAACCCAAATGATGTTTTCATCTTTTGGACTTTCTGCTATCGCATAAATGGTCGTATTATTTTCTGCTGTAGAGTTATCAATAGACAGGCCTCCTGATTTTGCTTGGCGTTGGCGTTGCGTATCATTAGTCGTCAAATCAGGTGAAATCTTTGTCCAGCTATCGCCTCTATCTTCGGATACGAATAGAAATTGCGCACCACAATACAAACGCTCTGGATTATTCGGACTTAATTGAATAGGAGTATTCCAGTTGTAGCGATATTCTGCTTCGTCTTTTGTGGCTATTGGTTTGATGCTTTTTCGTTGTCCGTCGCGTTCGTCATAACGCACAATTTCGCCCCCTTGCGATTCGGCATAAATGATGTTTTCATCCGTCGGATGGCGATAAACGCGGAAGCCATCGCCCCAATTCGTGATTTGCCAATCTCCATTATTAATACCACCTGGGCTATCGGACGGCCCATACCAAGAACCATTGTCCTGCAAGCCACCATATACATTGAATGGTTCGGCATCATCTACTGTGATGTGGTAGAATTGCGAAATCGGTAGGTTCATCATCATTTCAAAAGCACGACCACCATCTAGCGCACGATATACGCCACCGTCCGTACCTATCACCACATGGTCGGGCGTAGTCGGGTTCACCCAAACGGCATGAATATCCGAATGCACGCCACTCCTTACGGCACGGAAACTTTCGCCACCATCTTCACTGATTGTGAGATTTAGTCCGCACTTAAATATTTTATCTTCATTGGTAGGATCTACTACGATACGCGAGAAATAGAACGGACGCACTGTTGTATTGAAATCGCTATTGACCAATTCAAAATTCTTGCCGCCATCACGCGAGCAATAGAGTCCTTTGTCTCCTTTTTCTTCGGCTTCTACGGTTACATAAATCACATCGGAATTGGAAGGAGCTATATCCACCGCTAAACGTCCGAGTTTGCCTTTTGGTAGCCCATTATTTATTTTGTTCCAATTTGCGCCGCCATCTGTAGTTTTGTATAAACCACTACTTGCACCACCCGAAGTAAAGAAATCGGCAGAGCGACGGTGTTCCCACATCGCAGCATAAATAACATCAGGGTTATTCGGATCCATCGTCAAATCGGCACAGCCTGTATTTTCGTCTATATAAAGAATACGCGCCCAAGTCTCGCCAAAATCCTCGCTTTTGTACACGCCTCGTTCTTCATTACTATTCCAAAGATGTCCCTGTGCTGCGGCATAAATAACTGCCGAATTTTCAGGATGAATGGCTATATTAGAAATGCGTTCTGTCTTTTCGAGTCCTTTTTGTGTCCATGTTTTGCCGCCATTTGTTGTCACGTACATTCCGGTACCTATAGACACACTATTCCGTACCCACGACTCGCCCGTGCCTACCCAAATCGTATCTGGGTGCTTTTGGTCTATTGCAATTTTTCCTATGGATTGGGTATAATCATCAAAGATCGGATTAAAGTTGGTGCCACCGTCATTGCTTCGCCATACACCGCCATTTGCTGTCCCCACATAAA
This sequence comes from uncultured Saprospiraceae bacterium, assembly GCA_937959095.1. GTDB lineage: Bacteria > Bacteroidota > Bacteroidia > Chitinophagales > Saprospiraceae > JAAUTG01. The sequence goes on along the minus strand of CALGLY010000409.1, from coordinate 1,332 downwards.
GGATTCGAGGCGTTGTATGCACCGCATCTACATCGCTGACGCGCCCACTCATTACGGCAGGCCCTATATTTCGAGCTTGTAGATCACCAAAGGCAATTTTTACTTGTGCGAAAATGGGTTGGATGGAAAATAGGGTAATCAAAGTGAGTAGTATTCTTATCATTGTGTTTTGTATTTTAGTATAAAACCAAAAACGTTCCTACTTGCAAAAGAAAGCAAATAGAAACGTTTTTACATTTTTTTTCGATTTTTGGGTTGGTTTACTCTATGAATGCCTTTTTTATGAGGCTATATCATATTCATCTACACATAATTCCGCTAAGCCACGCTCAATATCGGAATAGTAAATACGATCAAAAGAGCCGTAGAGATAGCCCTTTTTGTAGTAGAAATCGGCTTGTTTCATAGCTTCATAAGCAGCTTTATGTTCTCCAAAGTCTTTTAGGATATAAGCTTTGTGGTAATAGGCTTCGGTATATTTATCAAAATAGTAGAGTGCCTTATTTAAATCATCGAGTGCCGATTTTTTTTGCCCTAATGCCAGCTTCGTCATGGCTCGATAATAGAAGGTTTTTACATGCACGAAGTTTTCGCCTATCTCCTCGGAGGTTTCTTTGACCGAACGATTGAAATAAAAAAGTGCAACCTCTAGCTGTTCCAACTGCTTATGCGCCAAACCCATAACATGATATAAATCTTCGCCCCATACCGCATCCCGAAAGTTAGGGGTGAGTGCATCAAGGGTACGAAGGTCTTCAAGCGCGCTTTGGTAGTCGTGCATGCGATAAAGCTTGGCATTTGCCCGATACGCCAAGCGATCTTTGGGACGTGCAGCTATCGCTTTTTCCATTGCTTCAAAAGCTTCGGTATAAAGTCCTCGACGCAGTAAGGTATAGCTTTTTGCCATATGTCCTTTATCAAAACTAGGGTCTAGTTCCACGGTTTTATTGAGTAACCAATACTCTTGTGCCGAGCCACGTGCTACGCGATCTCGAAACTCATAGATGGTGCTTGCTTTCTCATTATTTGACTTCCGCTGATAGGTCAAAACAGCCATCACAAACACCAAAACACCTCCGCCGATGATGGCAGCTAACAGACTTTTTAATGTACGTCGCACTAAGGGCTTCATCTGTGTTAATTTACAATGCACTCTGCATTATCAGATAAAAATATTATTGATTCTTCGAATCAAACTGCACTATTTTTTGGAATTGAATCAGACTAACTCGACCAAGGTCTACATTACGTCTATCAATTGTCCATTTTGAATTTTGAAGGTAACGAAACCATAGCCATCTTTCCCTTGAGGGAGTTTCCATTCATCAATTT
>CALGLY010000408.1 GCA_937959095.1 uncultured Saprospiraceae bacterium | reverse complement strand
TGAAAGTCAATCAGTTGAAACGTTCCTTAGAGTCACAAATACTCGATCCTGCCAATAGTGGTTTCGGAGAGCGTTCGTTGAGTGTCTTGCAAGAAATTGAATCCATTTTAGGTACACAATTGACTAAATATGAAGGCGATTCTAAAGCTATTGCAAGCAAAATGAACATTCAGATAGAGCAAGTCTTGAATGCAAAATTAGCCGTACTGACAAAGGATAGCGATGTTGTAATCAAAAAAATAAACACAAAAGCAGAGGAAGTAATGCCCATCATTCGGCAAGCCTTGCTACCTGATAATATTGCAGCAGAAGGAAGAAACGCGCTCGATTTAGCAGACAATGCATACAATACGATTGGCGAAATGACGAAAGGCTTTGAAGCAAGCTTCGCTTTCCAACCTATCAAAACAGAGCAGCTTCAAGTAGGCAAAATTAGTCATTCCTTTCAGTCCGCTTTCGTGCGAATGGACAACCCACAGGCTACGCTCATTGCAGCTTTAGCCAGCCTAGCAGTTGATTTCCTCGTTCCTATTTTCCTACTACTTACTGTAGGAAGAAGCTATGAAAATAATACGACTCCAAATCTAGCACGGGCAAGAAGCAGACGTAGAGAGGTAGAAGTGATTTAGTGCTAGAAATTTGCTTTGCTAATTAAGCGTAAAAAATGCCCTCTTAAAGTCATACTGACCAAAGCACCTTTTTGACTAAATCCTCACAAGCAGCAATGTTTGTGCGTACAATACAATATAAAATGAGCGATAATAAAATAACGTTGTTCCATCTTTTATCAGCTACTGCCGCTAATCAAAATGGCAAGCAACAAGAAGGAAACACAAACGATAACTACCAAGATGAAGTAGCTGTTTTGCCTTATACAGAAGCGGAAGAGCAAGATTTCACAGAGCTAGAAGAAACACCAGATATTGCAGCCCTTTTCGAAGAAGGCGAAGCGCAGCAAAGCGCACCTTATCCTGTACCTGCTCAAGTCGATGAAGTAATTTTATTGCCTGCTGATGAACTAGATATACTAACAGCAGAAAAACCATCGTGGGAAGATAGTCGCGAGCAAGCGAGTATGCGTGTGTTTGCAAGCAATAAAGAAAATCAAACGACAGAAGTTGTCCCGCCTATAGAACTAGTTACAGAAGAGCCGATAGATGCCCTTGTAGATTTTCAAGAAGAGGAAATCATAGAAAAAGATACCGTTCTTGAAGAAGCAGTTTCTGACGTGCAAGCAATAGTAGTAGTAGTAGAAAATAGCAGAGAAGAAGATACGTTCCTAAATGCATCTGTAGCTATAATGAAAGAGGAAGTAGAAGAAAATATTCCAACAGCAGAATCATTTATAGTGCCTGTTGCTCTAGAAGAAATTCCTGCCGAAAACGAAGGCGAAGCAATAGCAGAAACAGCATTGGACACAGAGGAAATAGAAAGCGAAGCGATAATTGACTTTGCTATGAAGACAGAAGAGACCGAAGGATTATCTATTGAAAATATGAAGCCTATTGCTATTGAAAATGAAGCAGATGCAATAGCAGAAACAGCATTGGACGCAGAGGAATTAAATAGTGAAGTAGATATTGATTTTGCTAGAGAGACGGAAGAACCCGAAGCATTACCTATTGAAAATATAGAGGCTATTGCTATCGAAAAAGGGGAGGAAATAGAAATGCTTTCAGATATAGAAGAAGAAGTAATGGAAACTCCAACTTTAGAAACTATAGAGACGGAAGAAACAGCGGAAGAAGACGCTCCAAATATTGAATATCTGGATACTCCAGAAGATTTCAGCACCGAAGATATTGATGAAGCTTATCGGCAACGACTCGTTGCATTGGGGCTAGAGCCAATTGAAACAGCGACAGAAGAAGCAACCGCAACTCCTATTTCAGCAACAGAAAATACGGAGGATGTGGATGAGGCATTGAGTCAGGTATTTGCTAATCCAGAAGCAAAGCTAAATCCAGCAATCTTAGCACCAATAGAGGCTATAGCAAAGACCGAGGAGCAGGAAATTAATGAAGCAGAAACAGCAGGAGAAGCACATTTTTCTCCACTTGATTTTCAGCTCGATGAAGAAACAAACACGGAAGCAAACCCAGCACCTAGCCTAACACGCGAGGTAGATGATAAAGCATCTATGTTGCAACAGTTTCGACAGTTGCAAGATCGAAATTCGACTTTTGTATTCATGTTTGGTCGTCAGCAAGCGGGTAAAACCGTGGTGCTTTCTTCCTTAGCCTACCACATGGGCATTGATGAGCATGGCTTGCTAGAAACGCGTCGCAGAGTAGATAATCTAAAAGGAGCAGCTTATCTCAAGCAGCTTTCGGAGTCGGTACGCAAAGGACAATTTATGAATCGTACCGCAGTCGGTTCGCTCTATGAGCTGGATTTGACCTATACACCGAATAATCCTGAAGTGCCGATGAACTTCACCTTCTTGGAAATGTCGGGAGAGGATTTAACGAAGGTAGAATTGGATGAATCTTCGGCAGGTGACTTACCTAGCGACATCGAAGTGTATCTAAAATGTCCAAATATCAATGTCGTATTCATGATTGTGGTGCCTTACGAGGATGCAGAAGAGCATGATTATTTA
>CALGLY010000407.1 GCA_937959095.1 uncultured Saprospiraceae bacterium | reverse complement strand
TATTTCTAAGCCTTTTATATGTTCTTCTAAATGTCCTAAGTTCACCGCATCTTCTGCTATCACCACCTGAATAAGTGCCGCTAAAAAGAGTGCATCGGTTTCTGGCTTTATGAAATAATGTGCATCGGCACGTTTCGCGGTTTCGGTACGTCTTGGGTCTATTATCACCATTTTGCCACCTCGTTCTTGCAATGCTTTTAGGCGTTTCGGGAAGTTCGGGACAGTCATCATGCTACCATTCGAAACCATTGGATTTCCTCCAATAACTAGCATAAAACTAGTACGATCTATATCTGGAATTGGGATGAGTAGCCCATGCCCAAACATAAAATTGGACGCTACATGATGCGGCAACTGATCGACGGAAGAGGCACTAAAGCGGTTTTTTGTCCCTAATGCTTTAATCAGAAAGGGCATAAAGACCGAATTGCCGAGATTATGTGCATTCGGATTGCCTAGATACGTTCCCAAAGCATCCTTGCCGTACTGTGTTTGAATCTGTTTGAATTTCGCTACAACGGTTGTTATGGCTTCGTCCCAAGAGATGGTTTTCCAGCCGTCGTCAGTTTTCTGTAGGGGCGTTCTAAGGCGATCAGGGTCTTTATAAAAATCTTGCAAGGCTACGGCTTTCGGGCAAATATGTCCCTGACTCAAGGGATCTTTTTTATCTCCTTTGATAGACAAAATTTCCTCTCCTCGATGCTCAATTTCGATACCACACATGGCTTCACAAATGTTGCAGGTACGGTAATGCGTTTGGATGGCTTGCATAGTCTTCGATTTTTATATTTTTCGTTCTTTGACAAATCCTGTAGCTGAAGAAAAAGTAAGCACAAAAACGTCCGATTAGTAGTGTTGTGCTTATTTTTTCTTCGGCTTGGTTGCGGGATTTGTTAGAGAACCATACTTTTTATAACTTTAAAGATAGGATGTTTTTGGGAGTATTACTCGGGTGGTTTGGCTTGAATAGAAATTCAAGCCAAACAAATGACCGTCTGCTGGATAAAATCCAATTTTTACCTCCCCATCAACTCCCGCGTATACGCCATCTTAGGCGTTTCAAAAAGTGCCTTACTACTCGCCTGTTCCACTATTTTTCCATCTTTCAGCACAATAATAGCGTCACTCATAAAGCGGACAACCGCCAAATCGTGGGAGATGAAAAGATAAGAAAGCTGATATTCCTCTTGCAAATCCTTCAAGAGATTGAGGACTTGGGCTTGTATCGACACATCGAGGGAGGAGACGCATTCGTCGCAGATAATCAATTTAGGTTCTAGAGCTAAGGCGCGGGCAATAGCGATACGTTGTCGTTGTCCACCTGAAAATTGATGTGGGTATCGCTCAAAATGACTGCCTTCCAAACCAACCTGCTCTAGCAGTTGTAGGGCTTTTTCTTTTGCGGCTTTGGAGTTTGGTGCGAGTTGGTGGAGTAGGATCGGTTCCACAATTGCTTTGCCAACTGATTGGCGTGGATTGAGGGTCGAAAAAGGATCTTGAAAAATGATTTGAATATCCTTTCGCATTTTTCGGAGCTGCGTATTGGACACTTGAAGTACGTTTTTACCCTGAAACCACACTTCGCCACTTCTACTAGGAATAAGTCGTAATACGGAACGCCCAATGCTGCTTTTACCGCTTCCGCTTTCGCCTACGAGTCCGAGGGTTTGCCCTTGTTTTATGTCAAAGCTTACGTCGTCTACGGCTTTGGTGTAGTCGGTCGTTCTGCCCCACAAATTTTTCTTTTTACTGTACCAAGTCCGCAGATTTTTGACGCTCAAAATCGGTTCGCTCGGAAAAAGACGTTCTTCTGTTGCTATTCTAGGTGTTATGCTTTGCCCGATAGTTGGAAGCCGATACAGTTTTTTATCGAGTGGCGGACGGGCGGCTAAAAGTTGCTGGGTATAGGGATGTTGTGCTGCCTTAAAAAGTTGTTGGCCGCTGTTGCGTTCTACGATTTCGCCTTGCTGCATCACCAGTACCCTATCGGCTATGCTACGTACTACGGCCAAGTCATGCGAGATGAAAATAATGCTTAATTGCTCTTCGGCTTGTAGCGATTTCAGAACTTGCAAAATTTCGCTTTGCACACTCACATCGAGTGCCGTAGTAGGTTCATCTGCAATAAGAATGTCGGGCTGACAAGACATTGCCATCGCTATCATAATCCGTTGCTTCTGCCCGCCAGAAAGTTGGTGCGGATAGGAATCAAAAATCCGATCTATTTCTTGCAATTGTACCCGCCGAAACCAATTTAAGGTCTGTTGTTTTGCTTCGGCAGTACTGACTGTTTGATGTGTTAGAATGGCTTCCATGACTTGCGCGCCACAGGTGTACACAGGATTGAGCGAACTCATTGGTTCTTGAAAAATGACACTAATTTTTTTGCCGCGATAAGGGCGTATTTCGCTACTAGATAGGCTTAATAAATCAGTGCCTTCAAAGCGGATTTCGCCGCTTATTTTCGTCGAATCAGGAAGCAATTGTAGGATAGAAAGGGCGGTGACGGACTTCCCCGAACCCGATTCTCCTACGATAGCTACTAGCTCACCCGCCTCTACTTTAAAGGAAATATCCTTGACTGCTTCCACTTGCTTTGCGCCTTGCTCAAAGACAATCCGAAGATTTTTTATATCAAGCAAGGGACTGGTCATTCGGTTACTTTTAGTGACATTTTTCCCTCTGCCATATCTACCGCTAAGTGTTTGCGATGCTTGAGGCAATGGATTAAATCGTCGCCAAGTACGGTTCTGCGCCAGCCATTTTCTAGGCTTTCATCAGCGTGATCGAAATCGGCTTTCATTTGCTTAAAAATCGTTCTTGAAAACGCTAAGCTTGGCGCAACGCGCTGCTCCAAACAGCGATAATTGATAAAAGAATACAACATCTCTAGCTTTAAGTCTTGCTTTGGAGGCAAGGAGCGTTCATATTGCACACCTTCCACTAGTCCGCGTTCTTCTTCGGAGATGTCTTGATTGTACATTGCTTCCATCTTTTTGCCATAGCGATCTACAAACCGATCTGAAATACGACGGTTATTTCGCAAGCCATTCACACCCGAACCCATTGTTTTCACGATAGGAGCGATCGCTTTTTTAGGCAGCACCATTTCCTTAGAATGATTGCGTTGCTCTGCAAGTCCGCGTCGCCACTCGAAAAGACGAAGTAGGAAAACACGTCCTTTCAATGGTAGATTTGGCATGAGGTTGTGCGTGAGTGCTTCCTTGTTCGGATCACGATAATAGAAGCTTTCTTTTTCCATTTTGGAGCATTCTTCCAATGCCCAAGTATCGCGCCCAAGTTTGCGCAACTTATTTAGCATTTTATCGCGCAACTCATAGAGGTAAATGACATCCTCTATCGCATAATTCATTTGCTTAGGTTTCACAGGGCGTTGTTCCCAATCGGTTACAGTTTGGCTTTTGCTAAGGCGCACTTTTAGCTCTTCTTCCAGCAAATAGCGAAACGAAACAGGATATTTATACCCGATGAAACCTGCTGCTATTTGGGTGTCAAAGATGTTCTTGGGACGTGTGCCATATAGGTTGTGAAGCAAGCGATAATCATTTTCGCCAGCATGTGTTATTTTTACGACATCCGCTCGTTCGATAAGATCTAGGAGAGGCTGAATGGCATCACATTTGAGACTATCAAAAACGTAAATTCCATTTTCAGTAGCTACTTGGATCAGGCATAATAAGGTATTGTAGCGTTTTTCGCCTATAAATTCAGTATCAAGACAAAGCCATTTTATATCATCATTGGCTTCTTTAAATGCGGCTATATCACTTGGATTTTCAAGTAGTTGATACTGGTACTTTTCTTTTGTCATGTTAGAATATTGAGCATAAATACTTAACTCAGTAGACCTTGTTCGGTTGATGGTCAATAGCTTCTAGAAAAAACTATTTAGAATAAAGTATATTTAGGTACTTTGATGAGTACTAAGTACTAGGACATAATTATTTGGTAAATAAATATGTCCTAGTGCATCAACTCATAAATATCATTCAGTTTTATTCGCTTCTTTTCCTGATTTTTATCGTTGTTCGTTAGTTGTATAACCAGTTATGCGCCTTCCTCACGCCTCAAAAATCCGAAAAATAAGACTGCCTAAAACTTGAA
>CALGLY010000406.1 GCA_937959095.1 uncultured Saprospiraceae bacterium | reverse complement strand
CTAGGTAAATATCACCATCTTTGAGGTAAAGTAATTTGCTTTCCTCTTCATTATATTTAAGTCCATAATCTGGGCGTTTTTTGTATTCTTCTAGTGTTAGTTTGCTTGCATTGGCTGCGCCTAATTCCACTTTGTAGCGGCTATCTAGGGTTTCCATTTCTGGATTCCAATCGAAATAAATGGTTTTGCTATCTGCCGACCACTCAATATCTTGAGGAAGATAACCTACAAATTCCTCGCCTTGCATAATTTGCTCAATACTAAGCTTTGATCGGTTTTCAACTTGTGCATTACTGATGAAAGCACCACTTAGAAATAGAAGTAAGAAGTGTATTTTATTCATTGTCGTTGTTTTATAAGTCCAGAACAAAAATAGGATAAAATTATTGGGAGATACCAAATTGCTTTTGGGGACTACCCATTTTTTTAGCATCTTTAGATTTAAAATTAATAATCAATGAGAAATAGTATTTTGTTCTTCCTTTTTATAGGATGCTTTTTTGCTTGTAAAACGGCAGATGATGTAACGACAACAGAAACCGAGACAGAAACATCTAAGGTCGATGAGTTAGTTTTTGGTCTATACTATGGTCGTTGTGCAGGAGATTGTACGCACTTCTTCAAATTACGTGATGGACAATTATTCAAGGATGCCATAGAAGGACGATATGATGGGCAAGAATGGGATGTATTTAACGAATCAGCTGCACCGAATGAGGATTATCGAATGACAGCAGGTTTGCTAGAGTCAATTCCAGATGCGCTTCTAGGAAGTACAGAAGAAAAATTTGGTTCGCCAAATGTAGTAGATCAAGGAACAATTTTAGTAGTAGCGATAAAGAGCGGCACACAACTTGGGCCTTGGCAACTAGACCCAAGAACAGATGAATTACCTGAAAATTTACAAGTTTTTCAGACTGAAATAAGAACTGCTATTGACGCACTAATGGATTGATATTCATGCAATAATGCGATAATGTTGCAATACGATAATGTTGCAATGTAATTTTTTTTATAAAAAAAGACAAAATGAAACGATTTATCCAACTTTTGACGGTCGTAGCGGTACTTGCTACGATGTCGGCTTGTAATATTGATCAGACTTTGGCGGAAGAAGCAGTACGCCTACAAACGGAACTTACTGCAGCACAGGAAAAGATAGCCACACTGGAAACTGGAAGCAGTGCAACCGATGCAAGTGGACTGATTCATACTGTTTATTTTTGGCTAAAAGACGATTTGACAGGAGAGCAAATTGTGGACTTCAAGAAAGGAGTACAATCGCTATCAGAAATTGAAACGATCGAAAAATTCTATGTAGGCGAACATGCCAATACAGAAAAACGCGATGTGATAGATCATTCCTATGATTATTCCCTGATTGTTCATTTCCGAGATCAAGCAGGTCATGATGCTTATCAACCCCACCCTATTCATCAAAAATTTGTGGATACTTATGGTCCATTTTTTGAGAAGGTTATTGTCTATGATTCTTTGGTGGAGTAATTCTACTATTCAGCAAAACAAAAGCAAATATGCCAGATTCTAAATATTTATTTTTTGATGTAGAAACCACAGGATTACCAAAAAGCTGGAAGGCTTCGGTCTATGAAGTAGACAATTGGCCGCGCATTGTGCAGTTAGCTTGGGTCATTTCGGATAAAGAAGGTGCAGAATCAAAAGAACGCGAGTGCATCATTAAGCCCGATGGGTTTCGGATACCGAAAGCTTCGGAGCGGGTGCATGGAATTTCTACCACACAAGCAATGGCAGAAGGAGAAGACCTTAAGACAGTACTAAAGGAATTTATGGAAGATTTGAACCAGTGTCAATTTCTGGTAGCACATAATATTTCCTTTGATAGTAAGGTACTAGGAGCTGAATTGATTCGGATGACCGAGGAAAATCCCTTGGAAGTAGTCAGTCAGCTTTGTACGATGCAACTCTCTACCAACTACTGTAAGTTACCTGGTAAGTATGGCTACAAATGGCCAACACTGACCGAATTACACGTGAAACTCTTCGGTACAGACTTCGAGGAGGCACACGATGCCCTCGTAGATGTGCAAGCCTGTAAGCGGTGCTTTGTAGAACTAGGGCGTTTGGGAATTCTCTAATTTATTCTTGGACGCTGCCTAATAGTACTTATAACAAAACGTTCTATGATTTTATATGGTAAAATCTAAAGTGCAAGTGCAAGTGTCAAACGCAAGTGCAAAATTGGGCTCATGTTTGACACTTGCGCTTCTATCTAAAATTTGAGCATATTACCTGATTTTGGGTAGAGTTCATCACAATTATTGTCATAGCAAAAGGTCTAAACACTCTTTAATTTAGCCAAAAAAGACATGCATGCGGCAATGGTTCTTCAATATCTATTATTCTTTCCCGCTTCAACTGCTCCTGTTGCAGTTGCGAAATCACCTGCTGCTCCTTATGATTTGGTTGCTCCTTGTAGGACTGATGACAGGCGCGATTGCAAGTGAACTAGGTATCAAATACTTGTTTTGGGCACCTGAATATTTAGGGGAAGTCAATTTTTTTAGTTTTGGTTTTCTAGGTTTTACTTTTTCAACCTTCTGCATGACTTGGAATTTGACAATCTATATGCTCGATGCCTATCGCTTTCCTTTTCTAGCCTCTTTGAAGCGACCTTTGACTAAATTTTGTATCAATAATTTTATTATTCCCTTGCTCTTTGCGATTATCTTAGTCTATTATCAAATAAGTTTCGAGATCAGCGAAGAACACTTTAGCTGGCAAAACATCTTCTACAATTGTTTGGGGTTTTTTCTAGGGGTAATGTCGTTGATTTTGGTATTGCTTGTCTATTTCGCTTATACCAATAAAGATATTTTGAGTTATGAACGGAAGTTTGATAACCAACCGCCCAATCTAGTCAAAAACATGATGCCTGGGCGCAGCTTAGTCGTAGCAAAAGTACAAGCGCAGCACCGAAGTTGGCCCGTCCGAAACTACTTCAATGAATTTCTACAAGCACGTCGAGTTCGCTCGGTGGCACACTATAGTAATGCGACCCTATTGAGTGTCTTCCGACAAAATCACTTAAATGCCTTAGCTGTACAACTAGTAAGTTTAGCCATACTCATTTTCCTGGGTATGCTCGTAGAAAATCCTTACTTCCGCATTCCTGCTGGAGCGAGTATTTTTCTATTTGCGAGTGTACTTGTAGCTCTTATGGGGGCAGTAATTTATTGGTTTCATCATTGGAGTATGCCCGTTTTTTTGGTGCTTTTCTTTTTTGCTAATTTTTTGACTCAAAAAGGTTTTTTTAAGCATGAAAGTCAAGCCTTTGGTATGATCTATGATAGCACCAGAGTCGTTTATGATTTTGATGTATTGCAGCGCAATTGCACGAAGGAATTAATAGAAAAAGATAAAGCAACAACCATCCAAATACTCAATAATTGGAA
>CALGLY010000405.1 GCA_937959095.1 uncultured Saprospiraceae bacterium | reverse complement strand
CAAATCAAAGACCTCCCCTATTTGCAAGTCGGGCCATATCATACGAATACGGTAGCTGGATTGGAATTGGCTATGGATATTTTGCGCCGCCGGAGAAATCCGAACAAGCAGATTTTTATGATTACGGATGGCAAGCCTACTTGCATCAAAAAAGGAAAAAAATACTACAAAAATAGTTTTGGTATAGATCGAATGATTCTGAATAGAACGCTGAATTTAGCGACAAAATGCCGAAAACTAGATATTCCAATCACCACGTTTATGATTGCACGCGATTCCTATCTCGTAGATTTTGTGCAGCAATTTACACAAGCCAATAATGGTAAAGCTTTTTATAGTAGTTTGAAAGGACTTGGCGAATTTATCTTTATGGATTATAAAAACAACAAGCGAAAACGACATCGTTAATTAAGGTAGATATAAACGTTATTTGATTTAATTGCGCTGCAATCGCTTAGAGAAAGTTGGGAAAGCTGCCGCCGAATAAAGCGTATATTTTTCGGTACTAATGAGTGGAAAGCGATACTGATGAACAAAGCCTAAGAAAAAGGTTTCTAAATCTTCATTTTCTACTTTTCTGGAATTTGGACGTGGATGAAATGCTAAGTATTCAATAGTGCCATCTTCGCCCCAAAACAAGTGCATCCACAGGCGTACCCCATCTATATCATAGCCAATCTGCTCCGCATAAGCTTCCATTTCCTCATGCATACTTATCAATTTACCATAGGCAAGCTGCATATCATTGTCGCAAATTTCGAGCAACGATATTTCATATTCTTGCTGTAGCAAATCATATTCTTCTTCATAGTCACCTAATATAAATACGCGAGGCATTACCAATTCTCCATCTAGAGATAGGTGTGGGCTATGCGCCATGAAGAAACTAGAAAGTAGTAGAAGCAGGGTGTACCGCATAAAAAAGTATAAATTTATAGGCGCTTTGCTCTCCAATACAAAACTTAAGCAAAGAGCTATTTCATCTCACAATATATAAGACTTGTGCATAAATAACAAGTCTTATTTTGCATCATTCAACGATTTATAAATATGTTGAATTAATTTTGTAGTCACATTTGGTATCCAAAACGGGATAATCGGGCTGTTTCTTATTTTATTAATTTTTCTTTAGCATTAGAAGCTTGCATTTCTAAAAAATAAAGGCAAATTTACTGCTCTTTTAAACGTAATGTAAATGGTTCTATCTGAAACTACTTGGTATTCTCAACTTTTAAGTTCAATTGCAAGTGTCAAATTCAAGTACAATTTTGAACTTGCGTTTGACACTTGCAATTGAACGTTAGGTTTTACCACGTAAAATAATGTAAAACCATGTAAATTAAGACCATGCGTAAAACATTCTTTTGCATAGATGCCCACACCTGCGGTAATCCAGTACGCCTAGTAGCTGGCGGTGGTCCAACCTTAGATGGCAATTCGATGAGTGAACGCCGCCTACACTTCCTAAAAGAATATGACTGGATTCGGAAAGGCTTGATGTTTGAGCCGCGCGGACATGATATGATGTCAGGAAGTATTCTCTATCCGCCTACTGATACGGCGAATGATATTGGTGTGCTTTTTATAGAAACAAGTGGCTGCCTCCCTATGTGCGGACATGGCACGATTGGTACAGTAACGATTATGCTAGAAGAAGGGCTGGTACAGCCTAAAGTTCCAGGCAAACTCCGTTTGGAAACACCTGCGGGCTTGGTGCTAGTGGAATATGAAAGCGTCAATCGAAAAATAAAATCGGTCAAATTGACAAATGTTCCATCCTTCTTATATAAAGAAAATTTAGAGGTAGAATGTCCCGATTTAGGTAGGCTAAAGGTAGATGTATCCTATGGCGGCAATTTTTATGCGATTGTAGATCCGCAAGCAAATTTCAGTGGTATCCAAGATTATACGGCAGGTGATTTGATTCGTTGGAGTCCTGTGATTCGGGAACGTCTCAATGCAACATATGAGTTTCAACATCCATTAGATAAAAATATCAAGGGTCTTAGCCATTTACTTTGGACAGGTGATACGATTTCAGAAGCTGCCGATGGACGCAATGCGGTCTTCTATGGCGACAAAGCAATTGATCGTTCTCCTTGTGGCACAGGCACATCCGCACGAATGGCGCAATGGGTAGCCAAAGGCAAACTCCAAGAAGGCGATACCTTTGTGCATGAAAGTTTTATTGGTAGCCAATTCATAGGAAAGGTAGAAGGTATCACGAAATGTAGCGAATTTGATGCTATGATTCCAAGCATACAAGGCTGGGCAAAAATAACAGGCTACAATCAAATCATCATTGATGATGAAGATGATCCGTATGCTTATGGCTTTCAAGTGATTTAGCTTACAATGAGTGAATATTAATGCAGTAATGTGATAATACTATAATGCATCAATATTCATTGTCTTTTTCTGTCATTTTGGCAAAAAAAAGCCTTGGTATAGTTCTTGGCTAATAGGAGTTAGTAATATATTTCGATATATTGCTGTCATATTGACATTAAGGAATGAGAATTAATTCAATCAAACACACATAACTATTGAATGAGCGAATGAAACCTAAAGTTATTCAATCATTCAAAATTTATAAGTTAAGGGCATTGAATACACCATAAAAGACGATAAAAATTACTCTATGTTTGAAGAGATATTTGGTATGCAAGCATTTGATGAAGAAGCGGAGTTTATGCCCCTTCTTCCTGTAGATGATGACGACACAGAACAAAGCCAAGATGAATACCCCGAGATATTGCCAATATTAGCTTTGAAAAACACCGTCCTATTTCCGGGCATTGTTATTCCTATTACAATTGGGCGCGAGCGTTCGATAAAGGCGATTAATAAAGCCTACAAAGAATCTCGTATTATTGGGGTTATCTCGCAGCGCGACGATGAAGTGGAAGAACCTAAAGCGAATGATTTGTATCCAGTAGGAACATTGGCACGTATCATGAAATTGCTACGAATGCCTGATGGGACAATCACAGCGATTTTGCAAGGACGCAGACGCTTTGAATTGGACGCACTTGTGCAGGATACGCCCCACATGGAAGGACGCGTGAAGAATTTGGAATATGAAAAGCCCGAGAACGCGATGGAATTTGAGGCTTTAGTATCCACTATTAAGGATATGTCGCAGCAGATTATTGAGCTATCACCGAATATTCCAACGGAGGCGGTGGTAATGCTTCGTAATATCAATAATAATAGTTTTCTGCTCAATTTCATTGCTTCTAATTTAGGAGCAAAGGTGCAAGTGAAACAGCAGATTTTGGAAATGAATAAATTGGATGAAAAAGCCAATTTAATTCTCACCAAAATGGATGGCGAACTAAAAGTACTGAAACTGAAAGACCAAATTGAGAATAAGGTACGCGGTGACTTAGAGAAGCAACAGCGCGACTATTTCTTGAATCAGCAACTGAAAACTATCCAAGACGAATTGGGGCAAAATCCGCAGACGCAAGAAATAGCGGATTTGAAAGAACGCGCCAAATCGAAGAAGTGGTCGAAAGATATAGAGGAAGCCTTTCAGAAGCAGATGGATAAAATCAAGCGCATGAACCCGCAAGCAGCGGAGTATTCGGTGCAGTTGAATTATTTGGAATTGCTGATCGATTTGCCTTGGAATGAATTCACAAAAGATAATTTCAACCTAAAAAAGGTAAAGAAAGTACTCGATAAGGATCACTTTGGCTTAGAAAAAGTGAAGGAACGCATCTTGGAGCATTTAGCTGTTTTGAAACTAAAAGGCGACATGAAAGCTCCGATTTTGTGTCTAGTTGGTCCTCCAGGTGTCGGTAAGACCTCACTTGGAAAATCCATCGCACGCGCATTGAATCGGGAGTTTGTACGAATGTCACTCGGTGGCTTGCACGATGAATCAGAGATTCGCGGACACCGCAAGACCTATATCGGAGCGATGCCTGGGCGTATTATCCAAGGCTTGAAAAAAGCTGGTGCATCAAATCCTGTGTTCATTCTAGATGAGATAGATAAAGTTGGAAAAGATTTCAGAGGTGATCCCTCTTCTGCTCTCCTAGAAGTACTAGATCCTGAACAGAATTCGACCTTTCATGATAATTATTTAGACTTAGAATATGACTTATCAAAAGTCTTTTTCATAGCAACAGCCAATAGTCTGAATACTTTGCAGCCTGCCCTACTCGACCGTATGGAAATCATTCATGTGAGTGGTTATTCGACGGAAGAAAAGGTGGAAATAGCAAAGAAACACCTCATCCCGAAACAGCGAACAAATCATGGTTTGAAAGCTACTCATGTGAAGCTTTCCAATAAAACAATCACGGGTATCATCGAAAGTTATACTCGCGAATCGGGGGTTCGTTCTTTGGACAGGAATGTAGCAGCATTGATGCGTCGCATTGCTAAAAATGTGGCAATGGAAGACGAATATGATGTGAGTGTGCAAACGACTGACTTGAAAGGAATTCTCGGCCCAACACGCTACTCAAAGGAACAATATCAGAAACCGAATGTACCAGGCGTAGCTGTAGGCTTGGCTTGGACACGAGTAGGTGGCGATATTCTCTTCATAGAAACAAGCCTAAGTAAAGGAACTGGTAAACTTACCTTGACTGGAAACTTGGGAAATGTAATGAAGGAATCGGCAAGCACGGCTTTGAGTTATCTGAAAGCAAATGCCGAGCAATTGGATATTCCGAAAGAACGGTTTGCAGAATACGACATCCATATTCATGTGCCTGAAGGTGCAATACCAAAGGATGGCCCATCGGCAGGTGTAACGATGCTTTCTGCACTGACTTCTGCTTTCAAGAAGCAACCAATTCGCCCGCATTTAGCAATGACGGGAGAAATCACGCTGCGAGGAAAAGTACTGCCTGTTGGTGGTATCAAGGAAAAGATATTAGCAGCGAAACGTGCTGGATTGAAGGACATCTTGCTTTGCAAAGAAAATGAAAAGCACGTAGAAGAAATCAATGAAGCTTACATAAAAGGAGTAAATTTTCACTACGTAAGTCAGATGAAAGAGGTCTTGAAGTTTGCTTTGAATTAGGGAGAAAACGGGCGTTCGCTTTCAGCTCTCTTGACGGAGACAACTGTATAAAACCATAGAAGGGTTGAATTGTTTTTAGCAATTCAACCCTTTTGCTATTTTATAACTCTATTTTTGGATTAGAACTTTCTCTGTCCATGTGCCTTTTTTGCCTTTTAG
>CALGLY010000404.1 GCA_937959095.1 uncultured Saprospiraceae bacterium | reverse complement strand
ACCTGCCTGTAGGCAATCTCTGATCCTACCATCTTGGACCTACAAATGATTCTTTGTAGCAGATGGATCATTTAATCAAGCTTGATTTCTTGCAGCTTCACTCCAGATGGATTTCCACGGTTATTCATTGTCCAACCATAGGCTGTTTGTCCCTCTGCAATTCTAATAATTTTCTTGTAAGCAGCCGCATCATTCCAAAAGGCAGCTTCTAAGTCTTCTATTTTTTTATGGTAATCAGGGATTGCCTGATAGATAGCATACTCTGCATCTACTGCTTTTTTTACTACTTCTATGACAGCTGCCTTATCCTTGCTTATTTGTGGGCATGAAATTTCACCCCTATAAACAAAACCTACTATCAAAAAGGAAAGACTAATAATGAAAATAGACCAGAGTAAAAATCCAGTCCGTTTTGATTTTCGTTTTTTAATATTTGCATCAATATAAGTTCTATGCGATTCGTAACCATAGTACTTCGCAAAAATATCTCTTGTCTCATCCTTCCCTAGAAGACCTTCTTTAAATACGCGCCTGAAAGTAGCATAGGAAACAGTAAGGCCTACTTCTTCTTGTAGTTTGTCTAGAAAGGGTTTTGCTTCTTTTCTTGTCCAATCTGCGGGTGATTTCTCATCGAGATGCTCTGCGCATAAACGCTTAGCAATATCCCTCCAATATTTGGTGGTATAGTCCATGAATGAGAAAATTATTGCTTTTTTTTAAAAGAAATGGTCTTGAAACGCTTTTGAAACGCTTTTTATTCAATGAATATGCGTTCTATTTTCCATTTTTGCAACCAGACGCTATATACAAAAAAAGACATCCTGTGTATAAAAGGCTCAAAGTTACAATGAGTTTTTTAGAGAGAATAAGAATTTAAGAACTAATTTATTGAATTTAGTTTGTTTGCAAAACAATCGCTGAAACATCTTTCTTAGATTCTTTTTTCACCTTGCACTACCAAATGAAAGCAGAAATAGAATTTAATTTCTGTCAAAAGTCGATACCTGAGTTATATCGAAAAGCAATTTATAACACTTTTTTAGAACGAGAACACAAGTACTCAAGCAATGAATTAACCCATAGCTTCACTTGTTCTTCTCGTTTTTTTTTGCTCCTCTTCTTTATTAGACTTGTTACCCTTTAACAAGTCTATTGTCTTCCAATTGTTGGATCTATCGCCTTTGCCTTATCCATGTATTCCTGTGCTTTTACAGGATCATTCAGTTGATAATAAGCTGCTCCTAAGTTATACAACACACTCGCATTATCAGGTGCAAATTCTAAAGCACGCGTCAAATAGTCCAAGGTTTTATTTACTTCACCCTTCACACCATGTGCGATGCCTAATAGACGCAAGGTTTCTACGTCATTTGGGCGTAGCTTTATTCCTTCATTCAGATAAGATAATGCTTTATCTGTTTCATGCTTCACTTCTCCGAAATACTGTCCTGCATTGGTGTAGGTAATCGCTAAGTTATTAATCGCATCCTGATAATCGGGATCTACTTGCAAAGCTTTATTATAGTAAGAAATAGATTCATCGTATTTCTTCAAGTAGTTATTCACATTTCCACGTAATAAATAGGCATTTTTATAGGTCGGATGAATGCGATTCGCTTCTGCTAAATGTCCATCTGCATCATTGAGCATTTTAGTGCGTTTCGTCTCGTTTTGTTCCTTCACTGATTGCGTGAATAATTCACCACCTACTGCATTTCGTAGTTTTGCACTATTCGGAGAAGTCTTAATATCTGTAGTGAAAAGGGTATAATTATCTTTCCAAGTAAAATTGCGCGTAAAGGTTTTCGCTCCGAAGAGTAAACTAATAATACCTACAGCTATTAGTCCCGTATTTAGCTGTTTAATACTTGTAATTTTTGTTCCTTTCTGTTGCCACTCCACTAGTCGCCACAATAAAGTAGCCACTACCAAACAGAAGCCAACTGAAGGCATAAACATAAAGCGTTCACTCATATTCGTACCAATAGGGAAGACAATATTAGAAACAATACTCAAGGTGATAAGGAAAAACAGAATGCCGTAACTTATGATGTCTTTCTTCGGCAAACGAAATAAGGCATAAGCCGCCATCGCCACATAAACCACTACACTAAGCAATACGCGCCAATCGTCAAAACTCATAATATCTACATGGCGTGGATAGTAATCGTGTGTAAGCGGGTGCGGCACAAAGAGCAATTGCACATACTTCCCAAGGGTATAAAAAATAGTCGCCAACCACTCCCCTCCTGTGAAGCTAACCCAGCGATTGCTTTCTAGTTTCACGAAAGGATTATTCATCAATTCGATACCTGGCTCGCTTATATCTAAGCCCAAAATAGAAGTCCGAATAGCTAGGAATGCAATAGTAGCCACCGCAAAAGGGGCAAGCTGTGTCGCTATTTGTCCTATATTCGCTTTGCGAAAGACAAAGAACGAAAGCGGCACGATAGCTAAAAATGTAATCGCATTCTCCTTCGCCATGAGTCCTAGAAAGAACAAGATACCTGCTAAAATTGCCCAAAGAGGTTTCTTCTCATCGAAGGCACGCAAGGAGAAATAAAGCGCTGCTAAGCTCCCTAAAAGGGTGATGATTTCATCACGGCCTTTGATATTTGCTACCGCTTCGGTGTGCAAAGGATGAGCTGCAAAAAGCAAGGTCGTTGCTAAAGCGATAAAGTAGACAAAATCTTCGTTTTTTCGCCCTCGAAATAGCCGCAAAAGCAACCAATAGAGCATCATGCAGGTAAGACCATACCAAAGGATATTCATCAAGTGACCAATCGTCGGATTCTTGCCAAAGAGCTGCCACTCTAAAGCAAATAGAACAAGCGTCATAGGGCGATAACGCCCTCCTGCCACTAGATTTGCTTTGCCTTCTTCCTTGAAAAAGCCATAAAAAGTATCATATTTCAGGATACCACCTATGCCTGCTGCACCTTCGGTGGTGAACATATTATCGTAAATCACGATAGCATCATCCTGTGTATAGTCGTGAGTAATTGTATTAGAATAGAGTAAAAAACAGACCGCAAAAATAAGGAGGCTATGCAAGCGCACATTCGTCCACCAAGCGGGAAATTGGCTTTTAGTTATCGGTTTTGGCTTAGGAGTAGTGGTTGTTTTCCTTTCTTTTTTTTTCGGTTTGTGTCTGCTCATGTTCGTTGTGCATTATTGATGACAAGCCTATAGGTGACTAAGCTCGTTTTATTTAGCACAACAAATTTATTAAAATTTGATGGATTGGTGATTATTTTTAGAAGGTAGACCATTTCAAGCTTGTAATGCGATAATGCTACAATACGATAATGTGTGAATAATTATACCATTCATTGCAACATTACAACCTTGTAGCATTATCGCATTACTTCATTTTTTGTCTCTCTTCTCTCAACGAAGTGGTCTCTCTTCTCTATTCTAAAAAGCAGTTTACCAGCTACCGCCAGCACCACCGCCACCGAAGCTACCGCCACCAAAACCACCGAAACCGCCACCTCCGATGCTTCCACCACCGCCAGGACTCCAACCGCCACCGCCGCCAGGCCCAACGATAACCCAGCCGCCGCCGCCTCTTCTGCGTGGCATACGTTCATAGCGACCTCCTCTGTAGTAACCGCCATCATCATCGTCATCATAGCCACTACCACCTCCACGATTGGAAAGGTTAGATAGAATAATGAAAATAACGATAATCATGATGAAGATAACAATAGGTGGAATGCCTTCCTCTTGCCCGCGTCGTCGCCCTATATCGTCCGCAGTATATTCCCCCTTGCTCAAGCGAATAATAACGGTTGTAGCGTTATTTAGCCCTTCGTAGTATTTTCCTTGTCGAAATTCGGGTACAATCACATCATCTACGATGCGTTTTGCGGCAGCATCAGGCAAAAAGCCCTCTGTACCATAACCTGTGAGAATACGTAATTGTCGGTCTTCGGCAGCCACATAAATCAGGATACCATTATCTTTATCCTTCTGACCAATCCCCCACTTCTCTGCTAATCGGTACGTATAATCAAAAATATCATCGCCGCCTGTTGTTCGTTCTATTACCACCGCGATTTGAGTGGAGGTACTATCGTTGTACCTAAGCAATTTCCGTTCCAAGGTACGTTGCTGTTGTAAGCCTAATACGCCTGCAAGGTCATTCACTAGTCGTGGTGGACTAGGGCGATCAGGAACTTGTTTTGCATCTGCAAACGTACTCGCTCCCATTACCAATGTCACCACTATTATATATCGCCAAAGGCTATTCAATGTCATATTTTTTTATTGAATGATAAGCAACTTATCATTTTTTCTTCCCTCCATAAGAAATTTCATCAGGGAGTTCATTTACATCATCTTCCTGATACGGGAAATAAATCTTTAGCTTCTCCCCTACTCGCTCTACACCTCTACAAATTCCCTCTGCGTAGGCTTTTTGCTTAAAATGTGCGATGATAACTTCTTTAATATCATCCCAAAAATCATCTGGCACTAAA
This sequence comes from uncultured Saprospiraceae bacterium, assembly GCA_937959095.1. Classification (GTDB taxonomy): domain Bacteria; phylum Bacteroidota; class Bacteroidia; order Chitinophagales; family Saprospiraceae; genus JAAUTG01. The sequence goes on along the minus strand of CALGLY010000404.1, from coordinate 5,699 downwards.
TCATTAATACCAGAATCGCCTATAACGGCAAATTCTTTGCGTTCAGGGGCTAAAAAGAAAAGTACCCCATTCTTATTCTGGGTACTATCCATATCTAAGGAATAGAAGGTTTTTTCGGCTTCCGCCAATATATTACCCTTGCAGTCTGCTTCGAGATGCACCCGTATTTCTCCACTCGTATTAAGCTCTGCGGAACGAATAGAGTCTATAATCAAGCGACCTTCGTGTTCTGTAAAAAAGTCAATCATATTGCTGTTAAATTGTTAAACTGTTGAATTGCCTAACTGTTTTTTAGACAATTTAGAGCATGTTTGGATTTTTATGAACTGAAAATTCCAAACATGCTCTTAGCAATTCAACCGTTTCTCAAAACTACTATTTCCCGAAATCAAAATTGACTTCTGGAGCATCTTGTGCGCCTTGCTCTGCTTCAAATTGCGGACGCTGCCCAAAGCCAAAGATACCTGCCCAAATTGCCGCAGGAAACTTTCGTACAGAAATATTATAGTTCGTTGATGCTTCATTGAAGCGATCTCGCTCTACTTTGATACGATTTTCTGTGCCTTCCAGTTGCGTTTGCAAGTCGCGGAAGTTCGCTGTAGCCTTCAGTTCTGGATAGCGTTCAAAAGTAGCTAAAAGCCGACTCAATGAAGAACTTAAGCCTGATTGTGCTTGCTGAAATTGCTTCAACTGTGCTGGTGTAATATTACTTGGATCAATCTGAATAGATGTCGCCTTAGAACGCGCTTCCACTACTGCGGTGATCGTAGATTTCTCGAATTCTGCCACCCCTTTCACGGTGTTTACGAGTTGCGGTACTAGGTCTGCCCGACGCTGATAAGCACTTTGGACATTTCCCCATGCTTGATTCACGCCTTCATCCTTCACGACTAGGTTGTTGTAGGTATTGCACCCACCCATCAAGAATAATAAACCTAGACCGACTAATACGAGTAAAATGATACTTCTTCCCATGAATTAATTTGAATTTAATTTTCGTTTTGTATTGATTTTCGATGAAGCCAATTGCTTTTCATCATCGTCAACACAAAAGTAATAAAATATGAAGTGACATAAAGTTCTACTTCAATCTACTAATGCTTCTGTTTTGTAGACTAATAGAGCAGGAAGGTGTCACAATTTAGGGAAGAGGTGAGGAAAGTACGTTTCTGAAGACCAAAGACGAATACGCTAAAGACCTTTATTTATACCATCAATTTCTCCAAATCAAAATCGGAAATACTCGCCTGCAAGCGTTCCCAATCATTGGTAATGCCAAGAAAAAAACCTCCACCGCCTGCACCACAGAGTTTGAGCTTGAAATAGGAACTTTCTAAGCCTACTTTCCAAAGCGGACGTAAAGCATCCGTGACCATGGGCTGAAAATATTGGTATTGGAATTCACTAATAGTATGGAATTGCTGAAATAAATGGCTACGCTCTTCACTCAAAAGACTTGCGATAGCAGCATCTACGGCAGGAACTAAGACCTTTTTTAGAGCAGTTTGATAAGTAACTTTCTTCGATTGCGCTACAAACCATTGTATGAAAGGCTCACTCTTCCGCGCCTTCCCCGAATTGAGTAAAAAGAAACAACGTTCTTCTTCTAACTTCGGGATAGTACAAGCTTGAATGCTCGCATCCGCGATATGCACCGCCTCATTGACGTAACTAATCAAAGGATCCGTACCAGAACTAGCTCCATGAAAATGGCTTTCGAGCTGCGCGAAGATGGCTTTCAGTTGTTTCCAATCGGTCGTTTTTTCTAGGGCAAAACTATCATAGACCGCAGCACACAACGCACCCGAGCTCCCCAAGCCATAGCCAATAGGAATATTGGATTCCAAAAATAAATCTTCTGCCAAAGCTGCCTTCATACGCGCGGCATCGAAGGAAAAAAGGAGTTTTCCAGCAATTTGTAGCTCATGCATATAGCTCCATAAGTTCCGAATATACTGCTGCGAATCGGATGCGGCCCACTGCCACCGTCCCGAAAACTGTCGTGCAGGTATCGCTACCGCTTGAGCAGCTTGTATCACAGAATATTCGCCCAATAAAATAACCTTCGATGGATAAACCCGACTAGGAAGCATGATTTCGACTCGATTACTGAAAAAAGAAAGGCAAAGTACGAATTTTATTTGGAGTACTGCTTGCTAAACTGCAATCTAAAACTTACCTTTGCGTTCCAATTTTTGGGATGGCGCGGTAGCTCAGGTGGTTAGAGCGCAGGATTCATAATCCTGAGGTCGGGGGTTCGGGTCCCCCCCACGCTACGAAATAAAAGCTTTGTCTTATAGACGAGGCTTTTTTCGTTGACCAAAACGAAGAAAGGCTTATTATTTTAGAAATAAAAAACGGAGACACATATCTATGCATCTCCGTTATTTTATAAATCTTGTTTACTATACATCAATCCAAGGCTATACGCCACGCACATCGCCACTACCATTGATCGTTACATCTGTTTGCGGATTTCCTCTAAAGAATACATCGCCGCTGCCATTGATCGTTACATCTAGAAATTCTTCCACATTCAGTTCCACATCACCAGAGCCGCCTACATTTACACTTGCACGAAGAGCTTCCAAATCGAATGCTTTCACATCGCCAGAACCACGAATCACTACATCCAAATCATCCGTTGTACCTTCCAACTTAGTACTACCTGATCCTTCGATACGAGCTGTTAATTCTTGTGTCTTTACGGCTAAATCCATATCACCAGAACCACTTATCTTTAGTTCTAATAATTCTCCTTCTAGCACATTTTCGCTCGTGATATTACCGCTACCTTTCACTTGCAATCGCTCTACAGAAGGCATTGTTACAAAAATACTTAATCCATTATGTCCACGAACACAGTTTCTATCAAATTCTACTTCCCATGTACCGCTTCGCACGCTTGTTTCTAGTAAATCAATGATATTTTCTTGTCCTTCCGCTACTACTTTAAATTCTGAACCTTGTGTAATAAATACATCCGCAGAAACATTCAATTCAAGGCTATGAAACTCAACTAGTTCGAGTTCCTTCGTAACGGTTGGTCCTTCGCCTGCTTCACAAATTTCATCAAATTCGCAGCTTGTTAAAGAAAAGGCTGCTATTGCTAAGATCAATAAGAATTTTAAGTTATTCATTGTAGTTTATTTTTTTACTTTTTATAAAACAATCAGGTTTTTAAAGGAAAGGCAATCCCGTTTACCACGGCATTCTAAAACGGTTTTTGTTGCATCTCTTGCGGCAGTTTTTGCGGTTTTTATCCTTCCCAAAAAAGCCAAAACGCAATGCCAAACCTGCATGTAAATTATCCGCATCCCAATTCCCTATTTGTGGTGCATCGTTCAAGCCGTTGTACCATTGGTAGCCTACCGTACCAGCGACTCTAAACCAACGAAAAACATTTATCTCTACACCGGCTTCAGGGGTGAGTACAAAAAAGTTTTCACTGGTACGGAAATTATCATCTGTAAATTGAATATCGGCTGCGCCCCACCCTATTCGGGTGCTGATATATGGGTGAATAACAGAAGACTGATAAGGCACATAACCAACCCAAAGTCCAGCGTGACCTGACGAAACATTTACTTCTTCACCTTCTATTACATCATTCCAATCTAAGTCGCCAGAGCCATACGCGCCTATGAATGCATTGCCAAGCACCAAGCCAGCACCGCCTCCTGAGTTAATATCACCATTAATACTCAGGTCAGAGTATTCTAAAATAGGTCCTCCAAATACGCCAAAGCGACCAGAAGCGTTAAATAAGGTATTGTCTCGTTGTGCAAATAATCCTGTTGTGCATAAAAAGCACAAAATCAAAAGCTGTAGATTCTTCATTTTTAATAAGATTGAGGATTCAAAAATAATCGGGTGAAAATTCCCGTGTCCCTTAAGAGAGTAGGCAAATAATAGACTACTCCCTTTAATTAAATCGTTTCAACATTCATCAAAGACCAGCGTTTTGATTAGGAGTTGCACGAACGTATCGTTAAAGTTTTTAACATAAGGGAATCGGCAGCTTAACGATTTGACAAAAGAGTATATCAAAGTCCCAGTGGGACAACATCACTAACATAGTACGAAGTGCTATGACTATACCAGCAAGATGAAAGAACTATTCGATAGCATGCCACAAGTAGGAACAGTAGAGTGGATAGGAATACGTCCAGAAAAAAGAGGCGAAGTAAAGGAAGTACAAGAAGTACAAGTCCATGAAGAGACAGGCTTAGAAGGTGACCACTACGGAAAAGCAGGAGGCAAGCGTATGGTGACTCTTATACAAGCAGAACACCTAAAAGCAGTAGCAAATATTCTAAAAGAAGAAACAATTGATCCAAAATTGCTACGCCGCAATATTGTAGTGGCAGGCGTTAATTTATTAGCACTAAAAGAAAAAACATTCCAAATAGGAGACGTGCTACTTAAAACTACAGGCAATTGTCATCCTTGCTCTCGAATGGAAAAGAACCTTGGTCTAGGTGGTTATAATGCAATGCGTGGACATGGAGGTATCACGGCAAAGGTATTACAAGCAGGGCGTATACGAATAGGCGATGAAGTGCAGATGTGGAAAGAACAAAATGTCAAAATTTAGAAACTTTCCCACTACTAGAAGACTTGGATAATCAACAAATTCAGCAAAAAAACTATCTTTGGCTGCCTTTTGAAAAAAGATTGAGCAACTCGATTGTCAAATATTTAGACTGAAAATAAACATGAAAAAATTAAGCATACTATTACTTCTTGCAATATGTACCTGGACATGCTCCAATGAGTTGAATCTAACGAATGAATGGAAAGATATTCCAATTGTATATGGCATGCTCTCCTTGAAAGATGATGTACATTATATTCGAGTAGAGAAAGCCTTTCTAGATGCAGAGACCAATGCACTAGAATTGGCAAAAAATACGGACTCTATTTATTATAGTAACGCTTTAGTTCAGTTGGAGCGACCAAAATTCAACTCTACCATTACACTAGAGCGAGTGAATGCTGCTGAGGAAGGAATAGGGAGAGATGAGGGCGTTTTTGCTACTGATCCAAACTATCTATATAAGTTTACCTTGCCAGATGATGAGCGATTAGAAAGCGGGGAGCAACTTACACTTACCATCAACACAGGTGAAAGCCAAAATGTAGCGAGTGCAGAAACAAATATTGTAGGAGATGTGACACTAGTAGATGGGCAACCAGGAAATAGACTTAACTGGGAATATACGCGTCCTGCACGTTTTGCATGGCGAGCTGATCCTAATGCTTTTATTTATGATGCTAGACTGCTTATTAATATCGAAGAGTCGATAGAGGGGAGTAATTCAGAATTTGTGGATAGACAATTGGTATGGACACTAGCAGAGGGCTTAGTACGCACCAACTTTTCGGAAACATCAAGAGAGCAAATTAGCATACTAGGAGAAGATTTCTATCGCTTTATGGAAGGCGCTCTAGAACCTACAGAAACGACGATTAGACGATTTAAGAATATAGAGTTTGTAGTGACCGCAGGAGGTGAAGAATTGGTAGAATTTATCCGCATTCGACAAGCTAACACGGGTATTACTAGCTCACAAGTAACACCAACTTTTACTAATATTGAAGGAGGCGTTGGCTTATTTACATCTCGAAATTCGGTATCTAAAAAAGAAATTGAGATGGGTGCTATTGCTTTAGATTCTCTAGAAAAAGGGATTTAT
>CALGLY010000403.1 GCA_937959095.1 uncultured Saprospiraceae bacterium | reverse complement strand
ATTGCTTATCACGGCTACGAGATTTCCTTTGGCGGTGTATTTATACGCATCATTTTCATCTGCCTCAATAGCCAAACAGGGATCCGCTACGCCAGGAGAATAGGCTAGTGATAAATCGCGCTGATTTGCAGTTGCTTTAGTAGGAATCACTTCTATTTTCCCTGGTCGTCCTTCCGAGTGATACTTTAAGGCTTCTTCCTTCTGTATTTTTTTAGACATAGATTTTCTTTTTTGAATGTTAAATGTAGGAATATTTCAAGTTTTTCTTGTAGTAGTATTGGAGAAAAATACGGACTATAGTTAGAGTTTTGAAGCCCGCCTGACTGGAACGAGCAGGTTCTTTTCTCCCAAAATTCTCGTATATTTGAGACTATGAAAAAGTAGATAAGAGGCTTTTAGCATGTCTTGGGCTTGTTGTATTTTTTGTCCTTTCTTCGCCAATTGTAGTATACCTTCTTTATCTTTACTCAATACGCATAAGATGGAGTTTGGGGAAAGTATAATATTTAGACGACCTCCTCAAAACCAGCAAAAAGAATTAAGAAAACATGAACCGCCCAAAGCTACAACGAAAACACGCGTTCCTCTTGCTACTTCTACTAGCACTCCTCACTTATATTTTCTCCCTACCAAAGCCCCTCTTCGATGGACCAATGAGTCAAGTACTAGAAAGCAAAACAGGCGAACTCCTAGGCGCACGCATAGCCAGCGATGGACAATGGCGATTTCCAGTCAGCGATAGCATTCCAGAAAAATTTAAAGTAGCCATCACGCAATTTGAGGACAGACGATTTTATCAGCATTGGGGCGTGGATATTCGAGCATTGTTTCGGGCTACGCGCCAAAACCTACGAGCAGGACATATCGTGAGTGGTGGCAGTACATTGACGATGCAAAATATTCGCCTCTCCCGAAAAGCAAAGCAACGGAACATTTGGAATAAACTCATTGAAATACTACTCGCTACGCGCTTGGAGTGGCGACATTCTAAAGACAAAATTTTGCATTTGTACGCTGCCAATGCACCTTTTGGCGGGAATGTGGTGGGACTAGATGCGGCAGCTTGGCGATATTTTGGAAAAGCACCGAGCTTGCTTTCTTGGTCGGAGGCGGCTACTTTGGCAGTGTTGCCGAATAGTCCTGCGCTCATTCATCCAGGACGAAATAGGGATGCCCTTCTAAAAAAACGCAATCGCTTATTGGATAGATTGCTTGCTATCGGGCAATTGGATAGTCTAAGTTGTGCACTTGCCAAAGCCGAAAGCCTCCCAGAACGTCCGCTTCCTTTGCCGCGTTTTGCACCACACCTATTGGATAGAGCGATGCGCGAGCATGGTCGCCACCGCCTACGCACGACCATAGATGCGAATGTACAAAACCGACTCAATGCCATTTTAGCGCGACATCAATCCGTGCTTCGGCAAAATCATATCTATAATGCTGCTGCTATCGTTATAGAAGTAGAGACAGGTGATGTGCTGGCTTATATCGGGAATGTAGCAGGCGCAGGCGCTTCACAAGGCGAACAAGTGGACGTGATAAGTGCGCCACGAAGCACAGGCAGTATTCTGAAACCCTTTCTTTATGCTGCAATGCTACAAGATGGAAACATCGTGCCGAATAGCTTAATCGCTGATATTCCGACCCAAATAGATGGCTATCGGCCTGAAAATTTCCATAAAAAATACGATGGTGCAGTCAGCGCGAAACGGGCAATTGTGCGCTCTCTCAATATCCCAATTGTGCGGATGTTGCAAAATTATGGTTTAGAGAAATTTCATTACCGTTTGCAACAATTGAATTTCAAGACTATCAATCAATCGCCCAATCATTATGGTCTCACGCTCGCACTTGGTGGCGCAGAAGCGACCCTCGAACAAGTAAGCATCACTTATACAAGCATGGCGCGTACCCTAAATCATTTTGCAGACCAAAGCGGACGCTACAATCCAAAAGACTTTAGAGGAATTAATTATGTGAAAAATAAAACCAAAGTCGAAAACACGCTTAATTTACAAAAAGAAGCACCTCATTTTAATGCCGCTTCTATTTATCAAACCTTTGAAGCGATGCGTGAAGTAGAACGCCCCAACTCGGAAGGGGAGTGGTCGGCATTTTCATCCCGTAGAAAAATAGCTTGGAAAACAGGTACAAGCTTTGGTTTTCGCGATGCTTGGGCAGTTGGTTTGGATACGCGCTATGTAGTGGGTGTGTGGGTAGGTAATGCAGATGGCGAAGGTCGTCCAGGTTTGGTGGGGGTAAAGGCTGCTGCTCCGATTTTGTTTGATATTTTCAAGGAATTGCCACAGCAAGAAGCTTGGTTCGAGCCGCCTTATGATGAACTTATTCGTTTGCCGATATGCAAAGCAAGTGGTTATCGCCCCTTGAGCATTTGTCCTGTCGATACGATTTGGGCAAATCAAAATGCCTTGAATTTGGGTGCGTGTACTTATCATCAAGAGGTTCATTTGGATGCCTCCCAGCAGTGGCGCGTGCATAGCGATTGCGAAACTCCGCACAAAATGCAGCATCGGGCGTGGTTTGTATTGCCGCCTGTACAGGAGTTTTATTATAAATCGAAACATCCTGCTTATCAAGTGCTGCCGCCGCTTCGTCCCGATTGTGCTTCGGAAGGGCAACAGCAGCCGATGCAATTGATTTATCCGAAACGTTTCGCAAAAATCACCTTACCTATTGATTTGGACGGCGAGCGGAGCAGTACCGTTTTTCAAGCAGCCCACCGCACGCCTGAAATGGAAGTCTATTGGCACCTGGATAGTGAATACATCGGGAAAACACAGCATTTTCACGAATTACCTTTGCAGCCTGATGTGGGATTGCATACCCTCACGCTAGTGGATGCAGAGGGAAATCGCTTGGAACAGGCTTTTGAGATAGTGGAATAAGGCTTTTAGTTGGTTTATATGTTACATTTACATCAAAATATAACGTATCGTAACATCTATGTAAATCCCTAATTACACTTTGCGTTGAATTTGCTATTTTTGCAGCAAGCGAGATTAAACGGAAAAAATAAATTTCCGAATAAGAAAGAGATAAAGATTTGATTTGTAAACGAATAGCGTCTCACATTTCAGATCTTAATAGCTCATATCTACTTATCAATATGAAAAAGATACTTTTAGGCGTTTTATTCGTGTTAGGAATAGCGATGCAGATAGAAGCACAGGTGATTTATAAAGAAGAACCTGCGGTACAACAAATGATGCAACGCTTCGTAGAGATAAATAAGGCGATAACGACAATGGAAGGTTGGCGCATTCAAATCACGGCTACTACAGACCGTGCTAAGATGAATGAAACACAACGTCGCTTCCAATACCGTTATCCGAATGTAGCAATAGATTGGACACATGAACGTCCTTACTACAAAGTACGTGCGGGTGCTTTTGCGACGCGCTTAGAAGCCTTGCGCCTCTTATCGGTAGTACGGAAAGACTATCCAAGTGCGTATCCAGTAAAGGATAAAAACATTCGTCCTGCTGAATTGATATTCTAATATGTGAAAGATTTGTATTAGGGATTAAGTACAAAGTATTAGGTAAAATTATAGTGAGATTAGGAATCTGTGAAAATTAATAACAGATTCACTTAACCTGATACTTAATACCTGATACCTAATATCAAGATGCAAACCCATGAGCGATTATCGCCTAAGGCGTATTGATTGGATGACTTTCTCGCTATACCTTGCCCTTGTCGTGCTAGGTTGGCTGATGATTTATACGGTAACCTACGAAGGAAAAACCGCAGAAACAGCAAGTGAATTTTTCCAAACACCAGCTGGTAAGCAAGCGATTTGGATAGGGATTTCCCTAGTTGCTTTTGCCATTCTGTTTCTGGTCGATTGGAAATTTTGGCGAACCTTCTCCTATCTCATCTATATTTTTGCACTCCTCCTACTTGTATCTGTTCTCTTCTTTGGGAAGGAAATCAATGGGGCCACCTCTTGGTTTAGTTTTGGGAGTTTTGCCTTTCAGCCCTCCGAAGTCGCCAAGTTTGCGACTTGTCTCGCTATGGCAGAATATATGAGTAACTACCGAACGGACGTGCGGAGCTATGGTTTTCTAATCACAGCTAGTGGCTTGATGATCTTGCCGGCTGCACTCATTATGTTGCAGCCCGATGCTGGGTCTGCCCTTATTTTTGGCTCGTTTTTTATCCTGCTTTATCGAGAAGGTTTATCGGCTAATTTCATTTTAGTAGGTAGCGCGGTGCTTGTTCTCTTACTCTTTTCGCTGGCTTCGGATACACCCATTCCTGTTATTTTAGGCTTACTCACGATTGGTTCCCTTGTCCTTTATAATCAGTTTGACACGAAATTATATTGGCTTGCATTGGGTGCGGCTATTGCTTTTGCGTCTTATTATTTCCTCAGCGAAGGAAGCTGGCCGTTCATTCTACTCTCCAATGCTATTATCTTCACGACTCTAGCAATAGTGCAGGTAGTGAAGAAAAAAACGCGTTTTGTGTTAGTTCTAGTAGCCACCTTATTGGTAGGCAGTGGTTTGTCCTTTTCTACGAATTATGCCTTTCAAAACTTCTTAGAATCGCACCAGCAAGAACGTCTAAATACGTGGTTGCGCCCCGATAAATGCGACCCTAGTGGCGCGCTTTACAATGTCATTCAATCGAAAAGAGCTATTGGTTCGGGAGGTTTGCAAGGCAAAGGACTCTTCCAAGGCACGATGACTAAACTGAACTATGTGCCAGAACAATCTACGGATTTTATTTTCTGTACGATAGGTGAAGAACAAGGTTTTATAGGAAGTGTAGCGGTCGTAGGACTTTTTCTCTTTTTGCTTATTCGGATGGTCATGCTTGCAGAACGCCAACGAGCCAATTTTTCGAGGCATTATATCTATGGAGTCTTAGGTATTCTCTTTTTTCATGTCTTTGTGAATATAGGTATGACGATGGGACTTGTCCCGATTATTGGTATTCCTTTGCCCTTCATTAGCAAAGGGGGATCTTCCTTATTAGGCTTTACAATTATGCTTGCAGTCGTATTGAAGTTAGATAGTAATCGGTATTATATTTAGGCAAAACTGAAGAATAAATTAGCCATTTTATACGGCTCTTTTCCCTTCTAATTAATCTTAAAAAATCCTTGTTTAGCTAGGCTATACGCGGTTTTTGAAGATTAATTAAAAGAAAAAATAACTAGCCTAAAATTGACTAATTTATTCTTCCATTTTGCCTTAGGGATTTAGATTTTTGGATATTTAGACTTTTAGTAAAAATCTAAATATCCAAAGGTCTATGGTCATTCACAACTCAACCAATTCGGCAATATATCTCCCGATTCATGGAGCAGACGAATAGTTCCATCCTCTTTTATTCGATAGGTCCAAGTATGTTCCTGCAATTTTCCTTTTGCATCAAAACGAAGGATGTATTCCAAATCCCAAGAACTATAATTTTGACTGGCAGAAATATCACTTCTAATAGGTGCTTTTTCATCCAATTCTACTGCTTCTATGCCTTCAATTCCATAAAAATTGCTGGCTAAAGCTTCCATATTAATCGGCTTGACAGCCCGAATAATAAGCGCATCCTGACGTGCATTGAGTGACTCGATACCTTCAATAATAAGGTCGTAGCGTTCCAGAATACCATTTATGAGTGGCTGGTCGGTGCTACTGATGCCACTTTTCAAAGGCTTTGCCCAAGCTACTTCTTTCTGATAAACAATGCGAATATAATCGGTGGAGGGCTGATTGGCTGTCTTGATGTGATAGCAATCAATGATGGCACGTTCATAGAGATAAACGCGACGAAGCAAGTTGTAAAACTGCTCGCTTTGTGCTTCAGAAATACGAATATTTGCACGACGCAAATCATCCTTATCGCTGCGTAAGCTAAGGCGCGCAGCATCCATTTTCAGTTGTCGATCTACTTGACGTGGAATTTCTCTAGAGGGACGCACATAATCCTCTTCCAATACCCACATTTCATCGTAAGCTGCTTGTGATGTTCCAGTGAGTGGTGTCAATAGTAGTAGTACAGCAAATAGCTGTCCGACGTGCTTCATAACACGACTTTCAGACATAGTAATTGTTTGTTCTTATTGTAAAAGTGAGTTGCTCTCTATTTGGTAAGTTATCTTTTCTTATAGTATGAATGCTAAAAGTAAAGACTTATTACAATTTTTTCTAATTTAAAATTTAAATAGAAAAAAAATTATGTATAATATATTATAAATGTTTGTGTTAGAGAAAAAGCTTGTATGTTAAAATTGCTTTCGCTAATTTTGGCATTCTAAATTTTAGAATTTACTTTTTTACATAGAACAAAAACCCGATTTCATTTTACCGAAAACATGATAGAGGCATTAAAAGAGATAAAAGCAGCAGGCGAACTGCTGAAGATAGAACGTAGAGAAGAATATCGCCTATTTAAGGAGATAATCGAGGAAATGACTGTGAAGCAGCGCAAAGAAAAAGGCTACAATTGGTCGCCGCTGCGAATGATTCAAGTAGGCTATACCTATGGCGATCGGGCATTTGTAGTGCTGGAGCAGATTAATGAAGAGGTTTACCAAAATCAATTTCGAGCAGGAAGTGTAGTGAAATTATTTACGCTGCGGCCAAAAATATTTCATCCTGAACGGGCTGGCGTGGTGCATTACGTGAATAAACGCCGAATACGCATCACACTACATTCAGCAGAATTACCGCCTTGGGTAACGAATGGTGGCGATAGATTCGGAGTAGAATTGATGTTTGATGCGCGGACTTTTCAAGAGATGGAAGAAGCCCTTCGCAAAATAGAAGATGCTAAAAATAACCGTTTAGCAGAGCTTCGTACGATACTACTTGGCTATCAAATGCCGCTATTTGGCCCAAAAACGCCTTTACAAATTCCAGAGTTGAATCACGCACAGAATTTAGCGGTACAGCAGATTGTAACTGCCCAAGATGTCGCTATTGTGCATGGACCACCTGGCACAGGTAAGACCACTACCTTAGTATATGCGATTCGAGAACTATGCAAAACAGAACGCTCGGTGCTAGTGACTGCTCCTAGTAATACAGCAGTGGATATATTGACAGAACGCTTGGTAGAACTTGGACTCAATGTAGTACGCATCGGAAATATTTCGCGGGTAGATGAAACGGTCTTGAATCAGACCTTAGAGTATCGAATTTCGAATCATATTGAAAGTAGAAATATAAAGAAAGTAAAGCTAGAAGCAGCGGATGCGCGAAAAAAAGCATGGCGTTTTCGGAGAAAATATGGTGCATCGGAGCGGCAAGAACGTGCACGACTGAAAGCCGAGGCTAAAGAATTGGCTGCTTGGGCAAGACAGTTGGAGGAGCGACTCATTGAGCAAGTGCTGCATGGCGCACAGGTCGTTACTTGCACCTTAGTTGGTTCGACACATCAAGTATTAGCAAAACATAAATTCCGAACCATTGTAATTGATGAAGCGGCACAAGCCCTAGAAGCGGCGACTTGGATTCCGATTACGCGCGCCTCGAAAGTGATATTGGCGGGTGATCCGTTTCAGTTGCCACCTGTCGTGAAATCACAAGAAGCCAAACGCAAAGGACTCAATGTAACGCTCCTCGAAAAATGTATAAAACGATTGCCCGAAGTCAGTTTTTTGAATGTGCAATATCGCATGAATGAAGACATTATGGGTTTCTCGAATGAACGCTTCTATGAGGGTAAATTGCAAGCCGACGAAAGTGTGCGCGAGCATCGCTTACCGATAGAACGTAATCGTCCTATAGAATTTATTGATACAGCAGGTTGTGGCTTTGAGGAAGAAACCGATGAAGAAGGCTTGAGTCGTTTCAATTCGGATGAATTTCAGATTTTAAGCGAACATTTATATCAATTAATAGCCGAACTTCCAGAAGGAGTGATGCCTTCCATTGCTATTATTTCTCCTTATCGTAGGCAAGTAAAGCACATCAGAAATACCATAGCAGAAGACCCACGCCTCGAAGGGATTCCTTTGCGGGTGAGTACGATTGATGGTTTTCAAGGACAAGAATGTGATGTCATCTATATTTCGCTTGTCCGTTCCAATTCAAAAAATACGATTGGTTTCCTAAAAGATTATCGCCGCATGAATGTAGCGATGACCCGCGCTCGGCAGAAACTCGTAGTAGTAGGGGATAGCGCCACCATCGGAGGAGATGAATTTTATAGTGCTTTCTTGGATTATTGCGATGCCTTGGAGAGTTATCGGACGGCTTGGGAGTTTATGGTTTAGAAAAGAAGCGATTATTTTCGCCAAAGCGATTGCTTCAATGTTTCTAACCAATCAGGCTTACTACTACGCTGGATAGAATAATAAGAATTCTGAATTGCACCGAATTGCTCTAAATGAGCATCATCTGAATTAAAATCTAAAAGTAATGGTCTGCCAGCATTACTTTGAATCATTAAATTCATCAGTACATCCAAAGCGTGCATTGTTGCGCCTTTGGGTGATTGAATAGGGATGAGTCCGAGCAATTTTCTGTGTCCATTAATAAAGAAATTGGCTGCCAACAATTCATCGTTTTCATCCGTGATGCCTGCTATGAAGCCCGTCCCTCTATGCAAAGCATTATACATGATACGTTGTAGTGCATGAAATTTTTGCGTTCTTAGTGCATTACCATCTTTACTATGTTTTTGATAAAAATCGGCAAGTCTTTCAGGTTTTAGGCTTCCTGCGGGGCGAATACCTAGCTCTTCGGCTGCGTCTAGGGCATTCAGGAGTTCAGGCGCGTATCCTTTTCTGATTTCTTCATAGGGTGCAGTCAAAAGCATTTGGTAATTATGATGCGTTTTGTGCTGAAAATCAATTGCTGTTTTAAAGGGGTTTTGCTCATTCAACACTATATCTACCGTACGATATTCTTCTGGAATTGCTTTTAGAAATTGTCCAATTCGATTCGGAGACAATATATGTATAGAATAAAGCCCTAATTCGCGTGCCAAAATAGGCTGAAACACTTCCTTATGCTTCAACCAATCATATCGCCACACTAGCGGAAAGACCGATTCATAATCTCCTTCCACGAGTCCATCCCATTGCTTCCCCGTATTATTCAAAAACCAAGAATAGCCAAATACATTACCATTGTTTGCATAATGTACACAACTATCCCATTTCAGGCGATCTATATCTTCTTGTGCGATAAAGCGAATTTCCATGTTTGTTAAATGAATAGAAAAAGGAATTGTTTAATTTGAATGCAAGCTATTTTCATGCTTCAATCATCAAATGTACTTCAGTTTTCTAATCGAAATAGACCATTCATCCTTTATTTTTTAGTATTCATCTAAATGATCCAAGTCTTTACGCACTTTCTTGCCGATTATGATGTTATATAAGCGTAATAAAATTTGGTAATACCTGCATATTTACAAAACAGATTTGTAGAATTATTAAATGTTAAAATTAGTGGTAAGTGATAGGGGGGAAGTGCAAAATTTAGCGACAAAAAAATGTTTTTTTCTCTTAAAATACATTCCTTTTTTTTGCAAAAAATTCCTCAGAGCATTCAGTTTATCAAGGAGTTATGGATTTTAAAATCATGCTTGTTTCCTTTTTGAAAATACATTCTTTGGTATTTTGAATGTCATCCAAAACTAAAAATATGTGTTTTTTAGTTTGGACAATCTAAATAATACTTGTAACTTAACATTTAGTTAAGGCTTTGAAAACAAAAAGCTGTAGTTTAGTAAGAATAACTCGGGTAGATTCGGTAAATAAATTACCAAATAATAAAGAAATAAAGATTTGATCTGTAGCGTAAAAGACGTTTCACATATCATATTTTAAAATTTTACATCTACTATTCTACAGCCAAAAAAAATCTATGCACAGAGAGGTATTTATTCATTATTTAAAATATGAGAAGCGAGTCTCTGAACACACTCTCTTAGCATACAAAACAGATTTAAACCAATTTTCAAAATTTCTAAAAGAGACCTATGATATAGTATCAATAAGTGAGACGAATGCCGCTCAAATTCGAGCTTGGACAGTTCATTTATTGACCAATGATATTTCCACAAATACAATTCATCGAAAGTTAGCGACTTTAAAGTCCTATTTCAAGTTTCTTCGTTATCGGGAGTTGATTGCACACGACCCGATGCAGAAAGTTATTGCCCCTAAGAAAGGGAAACGGCTACCAACTTTCATCCATGAGAAGCATTTACATACACTATTCGAT
>CALGLY010000402.1 GCA_937959095.1 uncultured Saprospiraceae bacterium | reverse complement strand
CAAGTTACCAAAGTGTGAACTAAATAAATACTAGCTGTTGTTCATTACTTTTTTGTAGGGTGTTGTAGGCCGCTTTCCATCTGCCCACTTTTGCATAGGCTGTGGCGAGTGCTCGATTGCGCTTATAGGGACGAATGCTATATCCATCAATAGATTTTTCATAATAATCAATAGATTTTTGGTAATTACCGCTTTGAAACGCGATTTGTCCCAATGCATAATGACATTCTGCAATTTGTTCTACTGCACGGTTTTCTTCTGCTATTTTTAGTCCTTCCGAAGCATAGTAGTGAGCACTATCTAGTTTATTTTCGAGTAGAAATGCTCGACTACGCATATAGTAGAGAAAATCTAATAAATCATTTCTTCCTATCTGTTCTCGTATTTTAATAACTTCTTGAAAGTATTGATGAGCGAGTTGAGTGTCTCCTAGTTCCACACTACTTTCTAGTAATCCAATATGCACAAGGAAGCGTTTTGTTCTTCCCTTTGCCAATGTCTCGGCTTCTTCTAAATATTCTTGAAATTGTTCATAATCTTCAAAAAGCTTATAAAAGCGAGCTAAATAGATGAGTTCCCAAGCGATGCCATTATCATTTTTTTGCTTCAAGGCATACTCATAAGCTTGCCGCCGATGTTCAAACGCTTTACTCATTTGATTAGAGCGTTCATATATACGACTCATTAAAGAATGATACCCCCTTTTTAATCGGTCTTCATTTTCTGGAAGCACTTCGCCTTCTAAGACTTGTTCGGCGAACTCAAGTGCTTTTTCGTTTTGGTCTAAATACAAATGAATTTGCGCGCGAATGAGGTGATACTTTGCTGGGGGGCGGGTATCTCTATTTTTGTCTACCAATATTTTCAATAGACTATCTGCCTCTAGTATTTTTCCGCGTTGTTGTTCCACTAAGGCTAGTGTAAACATAGCTTGCTCTTGATAGTAATCGGAATCAATGTTTTCTGCAACAGTTTTCAGCTCGTGTGTGTATTGCAAAGCAGAGTCAAGGTTTATTTGAAGGTATAACTCTGATAATTCTTGTAATTGTTTGCAGAGCGATGTATTTTCTTCTTGGGTAGTCCGAACTAATTGTAAAAGGCTATCTGCCTTAGAATTTGCCCAAGTTACATTGGAGAATATAAAAAATAGTACAGCCGCTAGATAGTATCTCATAATGCGTGTGTATGTAAGCAGTTAAAATAAGTGGTATTTTTTGCTCAAATATTTAGATATGCATCTATCTCATCGGTAGCGCGAATGAAAAAGTGCTTCCTTTACCAAGCATACTTTCTACCCAAATACGCCCGCCCATTTCTTCGAGCATTTGTTTGCAAAGATTGAGTCCAATACCAGTACCTTTTTCTTGGTTTGTTCCATCTTGACTCATAGGACTATCAAATAATGTGGCTAGTACATCAGAGGACATACCTACGCCTGTATCACGTACAGAAATGATCATTTCATCATTTTTAGTTTCGGCAGTTACCTCTATTGAACCCTCTGGAGGCGTGTATTTTATACTATTGGCTACCAGATTGCGAATAATCAAATTAATCTTGGCGTTGTCTGCCTCTATCGTGAGATTATCTTGTAGGTTATAGACAAAATTAATCTGCTTTTGCTGCATCAGACCAAACAACAGGTTTTTCACTAGTTCTACCTCATGTTTGATATTTACCGTTTCTGTAATGAGTTTTAGCTGTTTTGTTTGCGCCAACCCCCAATGCAGAATATTATTGAGTGTGAGCGATACACCTGCAACATTCTGCTTTAGGAAAGGGAGTAGTTCTTTAAATTCCATCAAGCTGATGTTACCTTTTAAGATTTCATCAAATAGCACGTCAATATTACCAATAGGACCGCGTAGGTCATGTCCAAGTACATAAAATATTTTGCTTTTGATATCATTTGCTTGCTGGAGTTCTTCCTTTTGTTTACCAATGATTGCAATGGCTGCTTTCTTTGCTCGATAAGAACGATTGATTATATAAGTACCTACGCCGAGTATCAGGATAATGAGGCTTGCAAAGCCTAATATTCCGCGTTGCTGTGTGATTTGGGCTTTCAGAACCGCAGCTTTTTTGTCATTGATCAATTGCTGATGCTCTTGTTCCATTTCAAAGCGATTTGAAACCAACTTTGAATTAGTTGCTAACAACGCTTTTTTATCAAAAATTTCATCATGTTCTTCATTGCTCTTAGAGAGCGTTTGGTATGCCTGTTGCCACTGATTTACTTGAGCATATGCCATTGCAAGCTCGCGCTTTACTTGATAAGGACGTATATGTCCAGCTTCTGTAGCTTTTTCATAATGTCCAATAGCGGTTTGAAAGTTACCTTTAGCAACATTAATTTTTCCTAATGCATAATGAGCGTCTCCAAATGATGCTTTGGCTAGCTCTTTTTTTGCAATCTCTAAACATGCATTAGCATAAAAATACGCACTATCTAGCTGTTGCTCTTGTAGAAATGCCAAGCTTCTTTGATAATATAATTCATCATTTTGATTTGATGTATTACTCTTTTCCATCATTTCCTTGGCTTTATAGTAGTAATAATGTGCTTTTTTAGGGATGTTCCTCTTTACGCTATTTTCTAGTAGTCCATTATATATAAAAGAATAATGTACAGCACTGTTAGTACGTCTTTCAGCTTCTAATAAGTAAATTTGTGCTTGTTCATAATCTTCAAAAATTCTGTAGAATCTAGCCAAAAAATAAGACTGCATAGCTATCGACTCATCATCACTATAATCTAGTGCAATCTGATAAGCTTGCTGTCTATGTTCAAATGCATTATTCATTTGTTCTAAGTGTTCATAGACATCACTCATTAAATTGTGATAAACTATCATAAACTTGTGCTTATCTTGAGGAGTTAGTTCTGTACTTAAGAATTTGTCTGCATACTTGAGAGCCTCTTTTGGCTTGTCCAAGTACATACTCACTTTGGCATGTACAATGTAGTATTTGGCAGGCACAGATATATTCCTATCTTCCCTTTCATTGATTAGTTTATGAAAGGCACTATCCGCTTTAGCGGCTTGACCACGTTGGTAGGCAATGACAGCCTGCCTGTACGATGCCTCAAAATAGTAGTGATCTGAATCAATTTGGTCAGCTAGTTGCTCTGTTTTTTCTGCATAGAGTTGAGCTGAGTCGAGTTGTACAGAGCAATATAGTTCTGCGAGCTTTATAAGCTGCTTGCATTGTATAGTGTCGTATGTATTAGTGTTTTGCACTAACTGTTTTAGACTATCTATTTCTGGGGTGGCAAAAAGGTGGTAACTCAGTAAAAGTAATATAGTAATTATTAAACACCTATTCATTTTAATAGTAGTTGATGCAGCTAAACAATTCCTATACTCTACTCGATAGGTTTTGATTGTTCCGATACGGTAGAGTAAAACTATGCAATTTCATTGCAAGACTTTAGTTGGCTTTGCCTGGAAACGACGCTTCTTTGTGTTTGGCGTAACTGCTTCGCCAATTGTAAATCGTATTCTCTGAAACTCCATAACGGACAGCTAAAGCCTTCACCGTTTCATCCGCTTCCAAAC
>CALGLY010000401.1 GCA_937959095.1 uncultured Saprospiraceae bacterium | reverse complement strand
TTCAAACAAATGTATGGTTTAGGGCAAAGCCACTTTGTACCATTTATGGTAACGATTTTAGGCATTGTATTCACCGATTTATTAACAGGAATTGCGATTGGTTTGGCAGTAGCTATTTTCTATATTCTTTATAACAATTATAAGAAGCCATTCTTATTTGAGTCGGATAAGCACTTAGAAGATGGTACCATTCATCTATCCCTAGCAGAGGATGTGACCTTCATTAATAAGGCGAGTATTCAGCGTACATTAAGTCAAATTCCTGATGGTTCAAAGGTAGTTATTGATGCTTCTAAAACGGTGAATATCGACCATGATGTAGTAGAAATCATAGACGAATTCAAGACGAATGCAGAATACCGAGATATTGAATTGGAATTGATAGAAGTGGCATCCGTAAACTTGACAGACCCCGTGAAAGCGATGGAAAATGCTTTGGCGAATACATAATGATACGGTAACAGTAGCGAACTAAAAGTTCGCATGAAATATAAATCAAATATTTTTTTCAATCGTCTCTCCGCGTGAACAAGGAGAGACGATTTTTTTTATTTTTTTAGCTATCTTTCTCAAAATAAAGATAGAAATAAACTGCTGCTCCAAAATCGGTAGCATCCGTAGAAACCAATCGCCAGCCATCACTGCTATATTCATCGAGTTTTGCTTGAATATCCGTTGTTGAAGACTTCAAAATATGTTCTCTATCTAAGGTCAACTTGGTGTAATAGACAAGCGTTTCTAATTTATACTTTTTCATATCTTTTTACCGTAATAATAAATAACAAGCAAATAATAAGGCGAATATAATTATGACCAAACGCATGTTAGAACGACGTGTTTGCTGCACTCGATAATTGCTATCTGCCATATAATTTCTATTGCCTCCTCCTCCTCGCTTGAAGGTCTTGGAAACACTTGATTTAATAGCATCTAAATCACCATTTTGGCGGGCTTCTGCTTCTTTGATACGTTGTTCGATTTCTTCTTTCTTTTCATTCCAGAATCGAGGTTTATAAACAAATTGTTGGTGACTGGGAGATTTAAATAGGCTTGGTAATCTCATGCTCGTTGTATTTTAGCTCTAAAATAGTTAGGCAACCTACAAAAATAAATAGTATAAAATGGTCTATTTATTTTTATAGATTTCCTAACTCAAGTTGCGAAGTATTTAGATACTATGCAACTTGAGTTAGTAGAGATGGTTTAAAAATGTTCTCTTATCTCACATCTTTAAACCCGCCTGCTCCGCTTTTCGGGTAGGTCTCACATCTACTAATTACAGATGCTAATTTACAACAAAACGGTGTGGTGTTGCAAATAATCCATCGCTAGTTACAAATTGTAGCGTATAGAAACCTTCCGCTAAATCGTACACAGGGACTTGTAGGCTTTGCGAGCCACTATCCAAGGTGTATTGTTTTTTAAGCAAAATTTTACCTGCCATATTGCTAATAATCAATTCGCCCTCCGAAGCAGTTGGTAGATTCAAGTCTACATTCAACCAATCGCTTGTCGGATTCGGGTAGATGCGCTCAATATCCAATTTGCCATTGCCACAAGATTCAGGCTTCATGATAATCGTTTCAGAATAGTCTTCTGTACCATCCAAATCTACTTGACGAAGACGGTAATAATTGATAACTTCTGGCGACTTATCTACGAAACTATATTCGATAGAGTTTACGCTATTTCCTGCTGCTTGCACGGTGGCGATACGCTCAAAGTCCAATCCATCGGTACTCTTTAGGACTTCAAAATGGCTGGTGTTTTGCTCTGTTTCTGTTTTCCAATTTAAAGCTACGGTACAGTTTTCATCCACGGCATAGAAGCGACTCAATTCCACAGGCACAGATACGCAATCCGCACCATCAGGAATCATAATATCTAAGATTAAGTCCAGTTCACAGTTACGACCTGCAAAAGCATCTACCATCAAGTAGTAAGTCGTATTAGGCATGAAGGTAATCGTAGAGAAATTTGCATTCCCTCCTTCCGTAATGATATCTGAGCAGAAAATCTGCATCGACTGCCAATTAGCTGCCGTTTGGCAAGCTGCTGTTTCGTATAAAGCAAATTGCGCGCCAGAAGAAGTCGCACCAGCACCTGCTACGATACAAGATACATTATCTACGCCTAACATAACAGGAGGAGCTGTTTCGCAAATCTCTGCTGGTGTAGTGAAGGTATACCAAATCGTACTTTCCAACTGTGTAATGTCACTAGTAGTTGTTTGTGTAGGAAAACAAGAACCATCCGTCACAGGAGCAGCATCTGCTATCGCTGGATCTGCCATACCTGCACCACCTTCATTTGGTGTACCCGTGGCTTCGTAAGTGTTATTATGATAGATGCCTCCAGCACTAATATCCGTTGCATCTGCGCAGGTTTCACCACCATTTGGCCCAATTGGAGGGCAAGTATAAACTGTCGAATTCCAACCATCACCATCTACGCCAGCATCCGAAAGGAGCATGAAAGTCAAGCAGCCACTTGCATTATCTGGCATAGCTCTTAAAATACCTGTAGCCGTATTATTTTCTCCTTGAAAAATAGAATGTATAGGCGCAGTCGTATCATCACCATCAAATACATAAAACGCATCGAAGTATTCTTCAAAATCCAATGTGCCTAAATCAATACATACCACATCTGCACAACCTGCAGCAGGGCAAAAAGTCCATATTTCGTGTGCGTCATTGCCATAGGTTCCAGCACCATCTGTAAAGGTAGTTGGCGAACCATCACAAGGAATAGTAACCGTTGCATTCACTGTTGGATCAGGGATACAGTAGATATCTACTTCCCAACCATCGCCAGCACCTGATGCACCTGTAATCCACTCTAAAGTAATAGAGCCATTTGCAGATTTGTAGTTTCCAAAGCGCTCATCTACAGACTGACTCAAACCAATTACGTTATTAACCAAATTGCCTCCATCATAGATTTTCAAATAGTCATTAATATCTGACATATTACAACTCGTAGAAACTGTAGAACTAGTAGCTGCACAAATTTGTGTATCTGATGAAGGGTGATTATTGGTACGTTCTTTAATCCAAACCTGACAGCCTGCTGGTGCAGTGAATGTCACCGTTTGCGTAGCATTATTATCCGTATAGTCTGCACCATTAATTGACCCTACCTCTGTATTATCATCACTATTAAGATTGTATAGTACCGTATTTTTCGTACCACAATCAAGGGTGATGTTTTGCCCGTCCACATCCTCCATCAAGAAGCTAGTAAATTCTGTAGCGGTAACCGCTGTGATGTCCAATTGCACATCTGCATTACACAAAAAATCAAACATCCGAATCCAAACCTTTTCGCCTGGAGCCACAGGAGCCATTACATCAATAGTACCAGTCCCTTCATTTTCACAATCCACTTCTGTGAATGTACCAGTACATGTATTATCGCTAGAGCTATAAATAACTAAAGTGACATCTCTATCCGTTCCTAAAATACTTGTTGCATCAATATCTAAAGTTACTGGCACACCTCCTGTATTTGTATAGCAAAACCAACCATTGACACAGCCCGAAGCATCCGTATAGTTACCACAAGAAGGCGTAGGTCCATATGCCCCCGAAGTAGTTCCAGCATCCGTAAGAACGCCCGTATTGCCTGTGCCGATAGCCGTAGCACCACAAGCGGTTGTACCTTGTGCTATCAAGCTTGCACTAAAGAGCAGACATAGCAAAAAGATCGTAAAAGTGTTAAAAATTTTCATTGGTAAAAGTGTTTTGTAAACAGCGTGAGAAATATTATATGAAAGGCAGAAACAGCTAGACGCTTCAGAATAATCGTGCATTCTAAAGCATAAAGCAATCATTGTCAAAAGTGTATTATTTTAGTAAGCCTTGAAATTTTTCGCAGGTCTTCAGCGTCTTTGCATAACCTGCATCGAGGGCAGTAGCTTGCTCAAAATCAGCACAAGGATCAGGGGCAAAGCCCAATTCTTTTTCTATCAAGACCAAATTATAGCTTGTATACTTTTCCGTTAATGCAGAAAAAGCCTTCCACCGCACTTTCCCACGATTATAGAAGTAGCGGGGATTATTTGGATTGATAGCAATTGCTTCACTTAGGTCATCGAAAATGCCTTTGTAATTCGTTCTATTGCGAGCGCGAGAACGATAGTAGAAAAACTGTTCAGTAGGAAAGTGGCTTAAAGCAATCGTCAAATCCTCGTAGGCACGTGCTGCATTTGTCTTGTGGTAATACGCAATTCCACGCAGTCCGTAGCAGTAATATAATTCTGGATTTGTTTTAAGACTGGCTGTACAATGCGCTATGACTTGAGCATAATCTCCTTCTTGCAGATAGGCTTCTGCTTGAGAAACAGCCTCGTTGTTTTGTGCGGACAATGTGAATGCAAAAAGCATAAACAGCCCTTGTAGTGAAAAGGTGATTTTCATGATTGCTAGTGAGAAGTGTAAAATGTGATTGTGTCTAAACTTAAGTATTCTTTTGTTATGTCTTAGATATCAGCATCTACAAATATAAGATAAGTATATAAATACTAACGTGAATTAGAGGCACTTTTAAATGTTAAAAATTAACTTTAGTTCTATCTGTTATTTATAATAAATTATCATATTGTAGTATATTTTTTGTGGCAGAAAAAAGTACTAAAAGCGAATGCTCGAAATACTAGCAGAACAAAACGACTGGATTGCTATCAATAAACCACATGGTTTGTTGGTACATAAATCACGAATTGCGCGAGATGCGACCGAATTCGCCGTGCAATTGCTAAGAGACCAAATCCAGCAAGTCGTTTATCCAGTTCATCGCTTGGATAGAAAAACGGGAGGCGTATTGCTTTTTGCTAAAAACAAAGCCACCAATGCCGAACTACAAGCCCTTTTCAGAGAACGAACTGTCCAAAAAACCTACAAAGCAATCGTGCGCGGCTTCGTGGAAGAAGCAGGAAAAATAGACTATGCCCTCACCAATGAAGACAAAACAAAGGAAGCTCAAACCCATTATCGCTGCTTGGAACAATTTGAAATTCCAGTTGCTTTGGGCAAGTTCCCGACTTCTCGCTATAGCCTCGTCGAACTGACTCCACACACGGGGCGATTCCATCAATTGCGAAAACATATGGCGCATATTTTTCATCCTATTATTGGCGATAGACCACATGGCTGCAATAAGCAAAATCGGATGTGGAAGCAAGATTTTCAAATGGATACTATGCTCCTACATGCCGAGCGTTTAGTATTCGATTGGCAAGGAAAGGAGATTCTTATCAGCGCAAATTTCAGCACAGAATTTCAGCGCGTTTTGGAGATTTTACGCTCGAATAGCATTTCTACTATTTAGAATGTATATTTGCACTTTGAATCATCCGTACGGATGGATGGTTTTTATAAACTACACAACGCTTACTATATGCAACAATCACTTGCAGATATAAGACAAGGAAGAGGAGGAACGTACAAGAAAGTAGTTCGATGGGTTTGGATAGGCTTAATACTAGGAATGCTAGGATTATTAGGCTTTTTCTTGTTGCTATCGTTGGGCGATTTGCCTTCTTTCAAGGAGTTGGAGAATCCGAAAAGTGAGCTGGCTACCCAAATTTATGGCGATAAGCAAGAGGTATTCGGACGCTACTATATTGAAAATCGCGTAGCAGTGAGCTATGATGATCTTTCACCTCATTTGGTGAGTGCCGTAGTAGCTACCGAGGATGAGCGTTTCCATAAACATTCTGGTATTGATTTTCGGGCATTAGGGCGCGTACTCATCAAAACAGTCATGCTAAGCCAAGAAAATGCAGGGGGCGCAAGTACGCTCACGCAGCAGTTGGCAAAGTTGCTTTTCACCGAAAAACCTGGCTCTGGTATAGAACGGGTCATGCAAAAATTCAAAGAGTGGATTATCGCTTTGCGCCTAGAGCGTAGATATACGAAAGAGGAAATCATTGCGATGTACCTCAATAAATTTGAGTTTATCAATGGGGCATATGGCATACAAGCAGCCGCAGAAATCTACTTCGGAAAAGACCAAAAAGACCTAAGCGTAGAGGAAGCCTCTACTTTGATAGGGATGCTAAAAAATCCATCCTTATACAATCCCCGTTCACGTACAGAAAAAACACAACAGCGACGCAATGTCGTGATGGCTCAGATGAAAAAGAATGGTTTGCTTTCTCAAGAGCAATTCGATTTATATAAGTCGCGTCCTTTGGATATGTCGAACTTTAAGAAGCAAAACCAAAGTGATGGGGTTGCTGCTTATTTCCGTGCCGAATTGGGCGAAGAATTAAAGCGAATATTCAATAGAGAAGAATACAAAAAGCCAGATGGCTCGAAGTATAATATCTATCGGGATGGCTTGAAAGTCTTCACTACTATTGATCCTCAAATGCAAGTACTTGCAGAAAAAGCAATGCTAAAGCACATGAGGGGTTTGCAAAAAAACTTCTGGAATCATTGGAAAAATAAAGACCCTTGGACGTATAAAGAGGAGGACACAACCGACCAAGAAATGGAAGCTCGCGAAACGGTACTAAAACGCTTAGTGCGCGGTTCGGATAGATACAAAAAACTTCGTGCAAAATTCATGGATGATATTTGCACCAAAATGACTACTGATATTAAAGGTTTGCGGCTTATTGATAATGACATTGAACGGCTATTAGCGCAAGAGAAAGATTCAGGCTATTTTGATAGGCAAATTAAACGCAAATTCTTTAGCAAAAGTCGTGCTGATAAGTATCGTAAAGCCATGAAGAGTGATGATTATGAAATACTGAAAAGACAATGGCAAAAGCTACAATTGCGCGTAAAGAATGTCTTCAAGATACCTGTGAAAATGCGTGTATTTGCCTATAATGATAAAATGGAGACGGATACTACGATGGCTCCTATTGATTCCATTAAGTATCACCGTATGTTCATGCAAATCGGGTCGATGAGTGTAGAACCTACCACAGGTGATGTAAAGACTTGGATAGGTGGTATCAATCATAAATACTTCAAGTACGATCACGTGCGAACGCGCCGACAAGTAGGCTCTACTTTCAAGCCGTTTGTGTACTCTACTGCGATTGCATTGCAGGGATTTTCTCCTTGTTTCAAGGTCGATGATATTCCATACACAATCAGTCCTGGTGAAGGAAACTTCTATACCAATAAGGAATGGACACCAGCCAATTCTTCGGATAAATATAGCAAAGAAAGTCTTACGCTACGCGATGCTTTGCGAAAATCTATCAACTCGATCACCGTCTATTTGATGAAGCAAATTCGCTCTGTCAATCCAGTTATCGGGATGGTGCATAATATGGGAATTGATAGTACGAAACGATATTCAAACGGCCGTTACATAGTGCCTC
>CALGLY010000400.1 GCA_937959095.1 uncultured Saprospiraceae bacterium | reverse complement strand
AGTCCTGATTTTTCAGAAAATAATCCACAATATCCAAGCGGCTTTCGATGGCTTTTTGCGATTTCAGCGGCAGCACGACCCACTTTTTCAGTAGGCGCGCCCCCATAGGCGAAATCGTGCGGTCGAGTATCTTTATCAGCGGCACACCCGACTCATGCGGACTATGCAGCAACTCCAAATTGCGTATCGTAAAACGGTCGAGCCACACATAGCGATCAGGCTGTATACGACTGATGCCCGTGATGTGTTTTAGATTGCGATTTTCGGTGGTTTCAAGATAATGAAGGCTTGCCCCTGCGGCTATTTGTGCCAATTCCATCGCTTCTATCCCGAAGCCTTTTAGGTTTTGGACTTCAAAATGCGTGATGACTTTTTCGCGCGTAAAATCATGGGTAAATGCCCAATCTTCGAGGGGGAAGACATAAAATTTATCGCCAAAAGCTTCCGTAAAAAGCAGATTTTGATCCTTGGATAAAATAATCTCCGAAGGCGTAAAGCTTTGCAGCAACTTATCAATATAACTTTTGTCGCCCTCACTCACTAGAAATTCACCTGTCGAGACATCCAAAAAGGACAATCCCATGCGCCCTTTCTTCCCGAAGCGAATGGCAGCAAGGTAGTTATTCGATTTATGGTCGAGCAACTTATCATCTACCGTGATCCCTGGCGTGATGACCTCCGTAACGCCACGCTTGACGAGTTTTTTCTCTTTACTTGCCTTTTCCAATTGTTCCCCAATCGCCACCCGATAACCTGCCCGTATGAGCCGAGGCAAGTACAAATCGAGCGAATGATAAGGAAAGCCTGCTAACTCAATATCATCGCCGCCATTATTTCGACTAGTAAGGATAATACCCAAGACCTGCGAAGTGGTAATCGCATCCTCCCCAAAGGTTTCGTAGAAATCACCCACTCGAAACAACAAAATCGCTTTTGGATACTTCGCCTTCAAGCCGAAGTACTGCTGCATGAGCGGTGTTACTTTTTTTGATTTGCTTTTTTTTGCCAAGAACAAAGAATTTTGAAATGTGAAATTGGAAGACAAAGATAGGGAATTGCGTGGAGTGTTTACACTTACAATTTTGAAGGTTTTTTTACAATATTTAGATTCAAAAAAAAGAGTTTAACATCAAGTCCTCGCCTGCCAAGTAATTTCTTCGGCCTTTAGCTGCATTGCAATATATCTCCCTAATACAAAAAGGTGATCTGAGAGTCGATTCATGTATTGCAGCAAAATAGCTTCCATAGGGGAAGTTTCGGACAGTTGTACCATGATACGCTCGGCACGTCGGCATACACAGCGCGCTACATGACAGTAGGAAACGGTAGGATGTCCACCAGGTAAAATGAAATTTTTCAAAGGGGGCAAATCGGCTTCCATACGATCTATTTCTTGTTCTAGCAATTCAATATCACTTTGCTGAATATCAGGCGTAGTCATATCCTTATCGGGGTCACTTGCAAGATTTGAGCCTATCGTAAATAAGCGATCTTGCACTGTTTTCAGAACATCCCGCAATTGGCCATCTTCGGTACAATCTCGTACCAAACCGATATACGAATTCAATTCATCCACTGTACCATAGGCTTCTATACGAATGTGATGCTTTGGTAAACGCTTGCCACCAAAGAGCGAAGTCTGCCCCTTATCGCCTGTCTTAGTATATATTTTAAATGCCATTTTCTTTGTATTGCTAAATTGTAAAATTAATTTTTAAATCTATGGAAAAACCTTCCCCTTTTCATTTTCAAAAAACTCAATACGCATCTCCTCTCCATCAAATACCCCATAGCTACAGCCATGCAGCCACTCTCCGATATTGATATAGCGACTTTTCTGGTTTTTTAATAAAAAATCAATGGGTAAATGCCGATGTCCGAACAGAAAATAATCAATGTGTTGGTCTAAACGTTCTACCTTACGGTTAGCGTACTGCAACAGCCATTCGTTGTCCTCTCCAAGGAAGGTTTCTTCTACAGGCTCCAGTTCTCGATTCTTGACCGATAAAAAACTAGCTAAACCGATGCCAATATTAGGATGTACTTGTGCAAACAAGAACTGACATAAACGATTCGAAAATACTTTTTTAAGCAGTTTATATTTGTAATCATCAGGACCTAAACCATCCCCATGCCCTATAAAGAAGGTTTTCCCTCCTATTGTTCTGATAATCGGTTCTCTATAAATCGGAATCCCAAATTCATCCTCAAAGTAGCGAAACATCCACATATCATGGTTGCCTGTGAAAAAGTAAATCGGAATACCTGCATCACGAAGTTCTGCCAATTTTCCGAGTAAGCGCACAAACCCCTTAGGTACAACGGTCTTATACTCAAACCAAAAATCAAAAACATCTCCCACCAAATAAATCGCTTCAGCATCCTCTTGAATGCTCGTCAGCCAACGTACAATTTGCAATTCCCGCTCTTTACTCGAAAGCTTTGCAGCTACTCCCAAATGAAAATCCGAAGCAAAATAGGTCTTCTTCACTTAATACTTAATTTTGTATTCGGTACGAGATATTAAGTATTAAGCAAAATTGTTTTTCCTAAAATAATACCTAATACCTTGCACTTAATACCTGATACTAAAAACCAAGCACGAAAGTCGCCAAAAAAGCTGATAAATCGAAAATCCTTCTACATTCAGCAGCTATTTCTTCGGCCCTTATCTATAAAATCATACTCCGTTTGTGTCAAATCCTTACATTTGCGGCTTATGAAATTAAACACCAGTTACCGACAAATCATTTCTATCTCGCTTCCTATCATGTTGGGAAGTGCCACACAGAATGTCATCGCGCTGAGTGATAGTGTCTTTCTCTATCATGTGAGTGAGGCAGATTTTGCGAGCATTGGCTTTGTTAGTATTTTTTATATGATTGTTGCAGCTATTGGCTATGGCTTTTCCCGTGGTGGTCAAGTCCTGATAGCGCGACGTGCAGGTGAAGAACAAGAAGGAGAAATAGGAAACACTTTTTACTCCATGCTGGCTTTCGAGTTAGTATTGGCAGTAGTGCTTTTCCTTTTCATGAAGTTCGCTTGCCCCTATTTCTTCTGGTATTTCGTCGATTCGGAGGTCATTTATACCAAAAGCCTAGAATATCTCGACTATCGCTCCTGGGGCGTGTTCTTTAGCTATCTCGGCGTCTCTATGATTGCGCTCTATACAGGTGTTGCCCGCACCACCTTTATCATCGTAGATACCTTCATCCTTGCTTTTGTCAATATCGCACTCAATTATGCCCTTATCTATGGCTATTGGGGTATGCCTGAAATGGGCATTGCTGGCGCAGGTTTGGCGAGTACCTTAGCCGAAGTGGTGGCTTTTATCGCCTTTATTATCTATGTCCTTGGACCGATGAATTATATT
>CALGLY010000399.1 GCA_937959095.1 uncultured Saprospiraceae bacterium | reverse complement strand
GGACTAATCACGAATGAATTACACACGGTAGCTTTGCGTTTCCGCGATTTATACCAAAATGATCCAGCAACAGGAGAGCTTCTAGTAGATGCACAAGGACGATTCATAGAAGGTTCGGATGGTATGAATGACATTGATGATGGAAATGAAGATTTTGATTTCAATGCAAGTCAATACAGCCAAAGTCCGAACTATATCTACCGAGCGGTGGATGTGAATTCGAACGGTGCAAGCTCTTACCAAGAGACGCGCAGTGGGTTGTCTCCTATTCAGTTGCCATTAAGCGTATTTAATGGACAAACTGGACGTGTACTCACCGAGTCAGAGTTGCTGAACGATGCAGATGAAGCAACCAATTTTGATATATATGATGTAACCAATTCACCAATGGATGGCGATTTTGTAATTGTTGATAATTTCGACGCACAAAACGTTCCTACTTATACGGTTACTTCTCAAATTTCAGGTGCTGTGCAAACCTACATAAGCGCACAAGCTTATGGTAATTTTGCTTATCGCCAAATCGTGAAGCTATACGATGATAGTGCACCTACCGTGAGTCTAATGCAAAATGGACCATACTGCGGTGGCGAAGGCGATGTGCCAGAAGGAGAGATATGCACAGCACCTGTAGATGTACGCTTCCTAGTAGCAGATGGCTGCACGGCGCAAGAAAATATGGATATTTCTTACCAATTAAGTGCCTTCGGTGGAGGACTAATTAATGATCCATTTGGAGCATTGAGTTATGTTGGCGATGGTGTTTATCGCATCGAAGGAGACTATCCAACGCTAGATGGAGGATTGACAGCTACACATAGTTTCACTATCGAAGTATTGGATGGCTGCGGCAATAAAGAAATACTAGAAGTTCCATTTGAAGTACGCGATTGTAAATCACCGACGGCTTACTGCCTCTTCGGATTAAGCTCTACAATGGATGAAAATGGACAAGTAGTACTTTGGGCGAGTGATTTCGATGCAGGTAGCAACGACAATTGCACCGCAATGGAAGATATTCGCTTGACCTTCGCTGATCCTGAGCTTTATCCAGATTCTATCGGACGTACCTTCTATTGTGCAGATGGTGAAATTGGTACAGTACAAGTATTTTTATGGGCGCAAGACCTAGCAGGGAATACTAGCTTTTGTGAGACTTTCATCACGATTCAGGGGAGTTCAGGATGCTCTACTTCAAGCGGTGCAGCTGCTACTATTGGTGGTGATATTATGACAACGAATGATGAACAATTAGAAAGTGTAGAAATGACATTATCAGGCGCAACAGGCGAAATGGCAGAAATGATGGGAGATGGTACTTATTCTTTTGATAATATAGAATTAGGCTACGATTACACGATTACGCCTTACAAAAATGATGCTGCACTAAATGGTGTATCTACTTTCGACTTGGTATTGATGAATCGTCATGTATTGAATTCTTTACCAATTGCAGATCCATACAAATTGATTGCTGCAGATGTCAATAATTCAGGTGGCGTATCTACTTTCGATATTGTCTTGCTTCGCAAATTGATTTTGAATATTGATACTGAATTTACGCACAATACATCTTGGAAATTTATACCAAGTGATTTCGTATTCAGCGATCCAACAAATCCATGGGCAGTACCATTTCCAGAAGTGATTAATATCAACAACTTCGCAGAAGAAACGCTTAATGCTGATTTTGTAGCAGTTAAGGTAGGTGATGTGAATGGTAGCGCAAGTGCAACGAATAACTTCCAGCACTTAGAAAATCGCAGCCAATGGTCGGACAAAGAGCTACAAGTACGCGCACATGATACCGAAGAAGGATACCGCTTAGATTTCTTTGCACCAGATTTAGAAAGCTTAGATGGTTTCCAATTCAGCCTCGATTTCGATATGGATCGCCTAGAGTTGGATGGTTTTGATGCAAATGTATTGAATGCAGGCAATTTTGGATGGACAAAAGCAAGCGAAGGACTAATCTTCGTCAGCTGGAACACCTTCGGTTCACATGATTGGACGGGGACAGATAAATTATTCAGTCTTACATTCAAAACGAACAGAAGAACAGACCTCACGAAGGTTATCACCATCAATCAGGATGCACTGCAAGCAGAGGCATATGATACCAATGGCGATTTCTTTGGATGGGGAATGAAATGGCTTGGCGGCGATGTAGAAGAGGTAGTTTTATATCAAAATACACCGAATCCATTCAAGCGAACAACTACTATCGCTTTCGACTTGCCAATGGCTAGCCAAGCAAGCATCGAAATCCGCGATTTGACAGGAAAAACATTAACGACGATACAAGATAATTTCAAGCAAGGATACAACACCGTGACTATTGATGCGAATACGCTATCAGGAGCAGGGGTATTCTATTATACCTTGAAAACAGCAACACACCAAACGACCAAAAAGATGATTTTGATTAAATAGCGTAGTGTACTATTACGAAGGGCGGCTCAAGAGGGGCCGCTCTTCTTTTTGCACTGAAAACATGGCGATTAAAAAATGATATTTTTATATTATAAAGTATTGTCATGTTTGATGTTATTAATGCTTTTTTTCGGTTCATCAAGTTTCCTTTTTCTGTCCTAGCATTATCTCCCACTTTATAGTTACTTTGTGATTTCTAGGGTTTTAAAGTTTTTTTTAAAACTACTCATGCTGTGATTGTCAGATCTTTTTGACAAACGCTTTATTTATTTATAAAAATTATCGTATTAATCATAAGTACTTAGACGTTACAAATTATGAATTATTAAGGATTTACGAGCAAATGCGAATAAAAGCGTGAAAATTGAGCGGAATAAACTCACCAAAACAAAACGAATAAACAAATTAACTATATAATTATTTG
>CALGLY010000398.1 GCA_937959095.1 uncultured Saprospiraceae bacterium | reverse complement strand
CCTAGTAGAATTACCTTCGAGTGGTGCTAATTCGACTTTGTATGGTCAGAATGCTGGAGTCAATATCAGCACAGGGAATAATAATACCTTTATAGGCAAAAATACAGGTCAGAATACCACGACAGGAGCAAATAATACTTATATTGGTAGAGGTGCAGGACTAAATGCTACTGGTAGTTTCAATGTTTTCATAGGGCAAGGAGCAGGTGCAAATGAAACAGGATCAAGTAAGCTTTATATTGACGTTCAGGATACTTCGATACCACTGATTTATGGTGAATTTGACAATAACTTAGTACGGATTAATGGTAGTTTCAATACAACAGGTAACACGACTATTGATGGTACATTAAGTGCAGGTAGTACGACCATCAATGGCAATATTCAAGTAAATCGCAATGGAAGTGGAACAAGCTTCTATCCATTTATCTTCCAGAACAGTCAAAACCCCAACAATGCTAGAGCTAATGGCATACGGATAGTGGCGGGGCAAAACAGCGAGAATAGCGGCTCTCGCTTCCTAGCTTGCATCACACCCGATGGGGACGAAATCGGTACAATTCGCCAGAATGGAAATAGCACCGTCAATTTTGATACCAATTCTGATATTCGACTTAAAACCAATATCGAACCAACGCAATTCGGACTAGCCGATGTACTACAAATAGAGGTGAAAGACTACGATTTCAAGTCAGAACTTGGACGTACGCGCACGGGCTTCATCGCGCAGCAATTATATGAACACTATCCAGAAGCCGTAACCGTAGGTGGCGATGATCCAAAGACAGATGCTTGGGGCGTGGATTATGGTAAGCTTACGCCAGTTCTAGTGAAAGCCATTCAAGAACAGCAAGCAATTATTGAAGCACAACAAACAGAAATCACAAGATTGAAAATCTTAGAGCTAGAAGTCGCACAAATCAAAGCGATGTTGCAAGCCTCTACAAGTGTAGAAACGGCAAAAGCAGAACGGTAAAGCATTTCTCAAAACTAATCATCAACACATGAAATATACGTTAAAAGTCATACTAGTATTATTCATTACTCATTGTCTATTCTTCATTAGCGCAAATGCGCAAGAGTTCCAAATTGCAGGCGGCTTCGTACAAGTGAATAACAGCAGTTTAGTACTAGAAAACGCAAATTTTATAAACAATGGTACTTTCACTTCTACCGCAGGCAATGTGGAAATGATCGGAACATCTACGAATACAATTGACGGCACTAGTTCTACTACTTTTTCAACACTTACAATTAATAAAACAAGCGGTGAAGTACAACTCACTCAAGATGCAGGCGCAAGCGATAATTTGCAATTTGATAACGGTATGTTGGATGTACAAACGTCTAACTTCACAATGGCTAATACTGCTACAATTACGGGAGCAGATGCGAGCAAGCATGTCCAAACCAGTAGTACAGGCTATCTCATACGTCCCGTAGCGGCTAGTAATGTTGATTTTCCAGTCGGAAATAGTGCCTACAATCCTGCTACGCTCAATAATGTAGGGGCTTCTGATGACTTCTCGGTACGAGTAGAAGATCAGGTATTAGAAACCTATGGCGCAGGAAGTTCAGAAACAGAAGATGTCGTCAATCGAGCTTGGCATATCGAAGAAGGCACGGCAGGCGGTTCGGATGTAACGATGACCCTACAATGGAATACAGGTGAAGAACTCACGGGTTTTGACCGTACACAATCGGGTGTTGCTTATTGGGATGGTACAGTTTGGAATAAAGTAGCTACTTACACGGCAGCAGCAACCAATGGCGCAGCGTGGACACAGACACGTATAGGCATTTCCGATTTTACTACACCTTTTGCTATTGAAGACATAAGCGCAGAACTCGGTGCGAAAAATATAGTGCAAGTAAGAATCTTCCTGCAAGGCCCATTTGATGGCGTAAGCGCGATGTCCACCGACTTACAAACAGCGGGGCTTGTACCACTTACCGACCCATTTACAGGTACAGAAACCGCAGCAAGTATTAGTGCAGATATAGTAGATTGGGTGCAAATTCAAATTCGTAATCCATTAGATAATACGGATATTCTTGCTACCAAACCCGCCTTGCTTCGCAATGATGGGCAAGTGCTTGATGTAGATGGAACGCTTGGTGTAGGTTTTAATAATCTTGGTGTTTCTAGTGCTTATATCGTGATAAAACACCGTAATCATCTTGGTGTGATGACGGCTGCGCCAATAAGTTTTGATTGAG
Source organism: uncultured Saprospiraceae bacterium (assembly GCA_937959095.1). Classification (GTDB taxonomy): domain Bacteria; phylum Bacteroidota; class Bacteroidia; order Chitinophagales; family Saprospiraceae; genus JAAUTG01. The sequence continues at coordinate 1,187 of CALGLY010000398.1, read as the reverse complement.
ACGATAATTTAGAATATACATGCCTTTTTGTGAGCCGTTGCTTCGAGTACTTCGAGTAGCGGCTTTTTTGTATTTACTACAAAACACCCACTAATAGCATAAGGACGATTGGAACATCTCGTCGAGGCTGTTTATTTTTGTCCCACTAAATACTTGACTTTCCTGCTATAATTTGTGTACTTTTCCGATTAACGGCTTTCGCAAATAAAGGCAACTTATGTGGCACAAACGGCTTTTCTATTTTTTTTTCTTAATCCATACTTTTACTAGCCACATCTATGCCCAAACTACAACTTCTAAAGCCTTGCCCGCAGCCGATTCTATCAAGATATACACGCTAGGCAATCAGGCTTATGCCTTGCGTTCCTCGCATCCAGATAGCGCATTTATACTAGCGAATGATGCCTTAGCCTTAGCAGAACAATTGCAAAATATCCCCAGTCAAGTTAGTCTATGGCGTATAAAAGGCTTAGTGCAGTATGGCTTAGGTGAATTTGATGCGGCACTCGAAAATTATGATAAAGCCTTGCTACTTGCCAAAGAAGACCATTTTATGGTAGGCCGTGTATTGAATACAATTGGTAATACCCATTACAAAATGGAAGATTATGCTTCCGCTATTTATAACTATGAAGCAGCGTTAGAGTATGCCATAAAACAAGGAGATACCATACCGCAAATAGACGCACTCATTAATTTAGGTAGCGCGTATAGCACAAGTGGAAACTTTGACAAAGCTATTGAATACTACGAAGAAAGTTTAGCCTTACAACGACTCGTAAATCCTCAAAAAACAGATTTATCCACCATGATAAATATTGGATGGCAATATATTCGTAAAAATGAGTTGGATCGAGGCATTAATTATTTAGAAAGTGGTATTGTTATTGCTGAAGAAAGAAAGGATTCAGCATCGTTAGCAAATTTTTATCACTTTATGGCACTTGGGTATAAGCAAAATGGATATTTTGAGAAAAGTCTCGAAGCTTATCAACAAGAACTAGATATACGAAAGGGGTTAGGGGAAAAAAAACAAGTGGCAAAAGTAATAAATGGCATCGCTAATATTTTTCAAACGAATAATGATTTAGACGAAGCCTTAAAATATTTAAATAATGCTTTGGAAATTGCGAAAGAAAATAAGGATGGCATTACACAAGCAGGGCTTCTAAGTTCTATTGGTTCTA
>CALGLY010000397.1 GCA_937959095.1 uncultured Saprospiraceae bacterium | reverse complement strand
GTCTTAATTAAACGCCCCGTTTAATTAACCCGTTTGGGTTTGAATTATTAGATAAACTTTAAAACGACAAGATGCCGAACGCTTTCAAAGTGTTCGGCATCTTGTACTTCAATCAGTTACCAAAATACTTGAATTTCAGCAATGATGTCCTGTATAGGATTCGTTTTAACAATACTATAATTAATGGGTCTTTGACAATTTTTGCATTTTCTACGAACAAAATCAAATCAAAACACTCATTATCAATCGCTTTTTTGATTTAATTTATGTCCGTGGCAAAAATTGTCAAAGAGCCTAATTAATATTTTACTTTTGTTAATGCGCCATTTGATTCTTCTACCACGATAAAAGCATCCTTGTAACCTGCTGCGCGCACACTACCTAGTACAGAATTTGCATCGGCTGCTGTCGAAAATCCGCCTAATAGCATGATTGTCCACTTGCCTTTTTTGCGCTGTTCTATTGTACCATATCGTTGCACTTTTTCAGGTCGGAAAGATTGTCTTGGACGCACATAGCTTCCTAAACGAATCTTATAACCACCTCGAATACTCGTACCTCCACTTGAAGTGCTAGTTCTTGAGCCTCCGACATTATTATTAGTAGTAGCACTATTTGTGCTAGGTGGTGCGTAGGTCGTGCTATTTCCGCTTTCTGCAATCGCATCAGGGCTGACATCTACAATATTTCCAATTGCATTGCCATCTTCTAATACTATAAAGGAACCTTTGAATCCTCTATAAGCAAGCTTACGCTGAATACGTGCTGCTTCTAACTTATCTCGATAAGGTCCAATTCGTACCTTCGTCAGGTCAAAAGATCTCACATAGTATACATTACCGAATTCAGTTGCTAAGTGGTCAAATTCTTTTTTATTAATATTTCTATCCGCAGCTACTTGCACAGCGTATACCGTATTATCAGAAGTAGTAGTACGGATCACTCTTGTACCTGTAGTAGGTGCTGTCGTTGTTGTTCCTCTTGTTGTTGTCGTACCTCCTGTAGTCGTAGTTCCCGTTGTGTTTCTGCCGCCTTGATAAGGTGGTTGGCTAGTAGTTCCTGTAGTAGTTGTGCTACCTGTGTAGGGGTCACGCGCTACAAGGTCTTCTTCCGTAGGTGGAATAGGATCTGTATTGCCTACACGCTGCATTGGGAAGGTCTCTAGGATAGTTCTATCTGCACCATTGCCTGTTGGCATGGTACGATTCATATCCATATAACCTGCCTTTGAGTAGCGAATGATATACATCGCATTCGGACTAAGAGCTATCGTATATTCCCCATCTTCATTAGCTACGGTTTCTACATACTGACCTGTCACTTGGTTCGTAGCACGTACATATACATTACTAATCGGCAAGCGCGAAGCTCCATCAATAACACTACCAACATAGTCTTCTCCTTCGCGACGAAGCTCTATTTCATAGCGTTTTTGAGCGCGTAATTCGGCATCCGAAAGTTCAATAGCACTGCTCAAGTAACCATCTTTTCGTATCATTACTCTACAGTTCATTCCATCTTGTAGTGGAAAACTATAGACACCATTTTCATCGGTAAGATAGTTGGATAGACCACATTCTACAAAATCAATAGTTGCTTCTGCTATTGGCGTTTTATCCGAAGCATTCACGACACGCAGCACGATTTCTTCAAAGGCTTGCGAAACGCTGTAAATATCTTCTACGCCATTGCCTTGCTCTCTATTCGATACGAAGAAACCTTTATTTAAAATGCCATCATAAATAAAGCCATAGTCATCGCGTGGAGAATTGACACCCGATCCTAAATGCACGGTGCGTGACCATTGTCCGCTTGCTTTTTCAGAACGGAAAATATCATAACCGCCTAGACCAGGATGCCAGTCGGAAGCGAAATAAAGATTACGTCCATCAAAATAAGGGGTGATTTCATCGCCAGGTGTATTGATAATTGGTCCTAGATTTTCAGGGGTAGACCAGGTTTCGCCTGTGCGGAAGGATACATAAAGGTCAAAGCCTCCGATTTGGTTCGCATCTGGACGATCGGAAGCAAAGTATAAGGTATTGCCATCGGCTGCGATATGTGCAAAGCCTGTAGAATATTCTGGATCATTATATGGAAATGGCGTGATAGTAGCCCAACCACCATCTGCACTTACTTCTGCAAAGAAAAGATCGAGTTTCATGCCACTAGAAGCAATATGGCGTTTGCCATCCACAAAATTATTGCGCGTGATCGCTGCCATGCGACCATCAGCAGAGTAGGAGATAGGCCCTTCGCTATGCTTCTTTTTTCTATCCTGATTGATAATAGAGGTCGGCTCTAACAATCCCGAAGGTTTCTCTTCTGCCAGAAAGACCCAGTTTTGTGCGCCGCCTCGTAGGTCATTTGCGCGCATAGCATCGGTACGTGCTGAAGAGAAGATGACCTGATTCGGTTGATAGAAACTTGGGCCAAATTCGGAAGCAGATGTATTGAGACTAGCTACATTTTCCACTTGATAAGGCGAACGATTGGTACGTTGTACTTTCGCATAGTTTGCTTTATCAATAAAGTGCCGTCCAATTTCTTCATCTATTTGTGCGTAACGACGGAATTGATCCATCGCACGATCATAGTTGCTATTTGCCATCAGCACCTTGCCATAGTGCAGGTGGTGAATCAAGTCAATATCGTTTGGTGTAGACCAAGCTCGCTCATACCATTCCATCGATTCTTGCATCTGATTGAGATGGCGATAGCAATCCGCTAGGTTTGCCATAGCTGCTCCATCCGACGGATTCTGGTTGATATAACGGATGTAGGACTTTATTGCTAGATGGAATGCTTTTAGTTCGTACTGTTTATTGGCTTTACTTTGCGCGAATATGGTTGCGCTAAATGCCAACACTAGCAAGCTGGTAAAGATGACCTTCAATGCTACTTTCATTTTATAGAGGATTGATTCCGCTTGTATGAATGCGATAAAATTAACAAATATCAAA
>CALGLY010000396.1 GCA_937959095.1 uncultured Saprospiraceae bacterium | reverse complement strand
TAATCTGATAATGAGACCGTCTAATTAACGTGAGGCACTTATGAACTAGTACTTAAATCTTACTACTAAACAGCAGCCTGAAACGCCTGTTCCAAGTCCGCTAAAAGATCATCAATATGCTCGATGCCAACACAGAGGCGTAGCAAATCTTGTGTTACTCCTGCTGTTGCTTGTTCTTTTTCTGTCATTTGACGATGCGTAGTAGAAGCGGGATGACAAGCCAGCGACTTCGCATCACCAATATTTACTAATCGCTTGAAAATACCGAGCGCATCATAAAAGCGTTCTGCATTTTTGAAACCTCCTTTTATCCCAAAACTCAATAGGGAGGAAGGCGCGCCCGCGCAATAGGTTTGAGCTAAAGCATGATATTTACTAGACGTTAAGCCGCCATAACTTACCCATTCCACTTGCTCATGCGCTTCCAAATAGTTGGCAACTGCTATAGCATTTTCACAATGGCGTTCCATTCGCAAACTCAAAGTCTCCAAACCTTGAAGGATTTGAAAGGCAGCCAAAGCAGATAGACAAGCTCCTGTATTTCTAAGTGCTACGGTTCTCGCCCTAGCGATATAAGCAGCAGGTCCCATAGCTTCCGTATAGACAACTCCATGATAAGATGCTTCTGGTGTGCTAAACTGCGGAAAACGCTTGGCGTGTTTTGCCCAATCAAATTTACCACTATCCACTATGATTCCTCCAAGCGTAGTACCATGCCCTGCAATGTACTTCGTCAAGGAATGCACCACTATATCCACACCATGCTCTATCGGGCGAATAATAGCTGGCGTAGCAACGGTATTATCACAAATAACGGGTACACCTTGGGCGTGTGCTGCCTTGGAAATAGCGGCTAGATCGCAGATATTTCCCGCAGGATTTCCGATAGATTCGCAATAAACCGCCTTTGTTTTATCATCAATTAGTTTCGCTAAATCTTCTGCACTATCAGATGCTGCAAAGCGCACCTCGATACCCAAACTAGGTAGCATATGTGCAAATAACGTGTAGGTTCCGCCGTATAATTGCGGGGTAGATACGATATTGTCGCCTACGCCTGCCAAATTCAAAATAGCATAATTAATCGCCGCGCTTCCTGCACTTGTACATAAGCCTGCAATACCGCCTTCCAACGCTGCCACGCGCTGTTCTAGCACATCTACCGTAGGGTTCATGATGCGGCTATAGATATTTCCTGGTACGGCAAGATTGAATAAATCTGCGCCATGTTGTGCATTATCAAACTCGTAAGCAACGGTCTGATAAATCGGTACAGCTACTGATTTGGTCGTTGCTTCCGATTGGTATCCACCGTGTAATGCGATTGTTTCCTTCTTCATAACAAGTTTTTATTTATGGTATGTTCTTTAATTTGTTCTCCGAACTAACTAAAGCGTGATTTTACTTTTAATATGCTTCCTAATATCATCTAACTCTATCAAGAAAGCATCGTGTCCGAATAGGGTTTTAATTTCTATATATTCTGCGTTTGGAATGTGTTTTGCTATAAATTGCTGCTCTATTTTTGGGATTAAAATATCGGTATCGAAGCCTATTACTACGGTATTTGCTTTTATTTCAGCCAACGCTTTTTCAAGGCTACCGCGTCCACGTCCTATATTGTGCGTATCTAAGGCGTTCAAAAGTCCATAATAGCATTGAGCATCGAAGCGATTAACAAATTTGTCACTTTGATACTTGATGTAAGAGACGGCCCGAAAATCACGGACTTTATCCATCTCCAAATCTTGCTGCCTTAGCTTGAAGGAAACTGAGGTTCTATAGAATGGTAATGCTACAGCACGGCAAGCTCGGAGTCCTTTTTCTCCTGCCGTTTCCTTTTTTTCATAAAGACTTGCATCCGAATGCAGTGCAATTCGTTGCGACTCATGAATCGCTATTGCCCAGGGTGTTTCCCTAGAAGAACAGCAGAGCAATACCATGTTTTCGATGCGTTCTCCCCATTCATAGGCTATCTCCTGACAAATATTGCCTCCACAAGAGCCACCCATGAGTAATTTTATGCGCTGTATTCCGAAATCTTCTAGCAATTTTAGGTGCAATCTTGCGGTATCTCGAATAGTGAAAAAGGGGAAATCCATACCAAATCGCAGACCTGTTTCAGGATCTATTTGTTTTGAAGAGCTAGTACCATAAGGTGAACCTAAATTATTCGCGCAGATAATAAAGTGCTTGTCCCAATCAAAAATATCATTGCGACCAAATAAGCCATGCCACCAATCATCCGCATCGGAATTAGCAGTGAGGGCATGGCATATAAAGATGACATTATCCTTTTGTTCATTCAGTGTGCCATAGGAGTGATACGCTATCACAGGCTTAGTGATACTTCCTCCATTTTCTAAATCGAAGGACTCCCTTAATTGATGAAACGAGTATTGATAACTTACTTTCGTCAAGATTTATATTTTGATGAATTGATTGGAAAGCTCAAATTTAAAGGCTTTCCAAGAAAAAAGTGATGATAGGACAAGGAAGTATAAGGTCTGATAATTTTAGTTTATCCGATATGATAGAGAGGAAAAAAAGGATAGAATAGCTTCGTAAAAGAAGAAAAGACGGCTTGATTTGAATAGATTAAGAGGTTATTCAGGACAAACGCATGAAATGCTTTCATGCGTTTCTCCTAAATTTGAATATTACGAATTTTGAAACATCAAAAAGAGTAAAAGGAGTAGCACTGCAGTAGAAATACCAACTCCGAGCCAAAATTTCCGTGCGCTTTCTTCTTCGCGCTTTTCTGCTTTTCTTTTGCGTTTAGATTTTGCCATATTAGAATTGAATTTAGAGCATTGAAATATAATTCCGAATTATACGAAAAATACCATCTTTATACAACACAAGTTAGAAATTTTGCTCATAAAATTCGACAACGCGTTCATCAGTACGAATATCTTGCATACGAAGTGGCTGCCGCAAGACGATTCCCTCTAGGCTACGACAGCGGCTAAGGGCAACATAGGTCTGTCCATGCTCAAATGCGCCTTTCCCTAGATCAATGATGATTTTATCAAAGGTCTTTCCTTGTGATTTATGAATGGTGATTGCCCAAGCTAATTTTAGCGGATATTGCGAAAAGGTGCCGGCTACTTCGGTCTTTATTTTTTCTTCGCCTGCTTCGTCGGATTTGTATTTTAGGATTTCCCAATCGAGGCGTTCCACATCAATATAGCGGTCTTTGCCTTC
>CALGLY010000395.1 GCA_937959095.1 uncultured Saprospiraceae bacterium | reverse complement strand
ATTCATAGTCGCATTTGTTCTTGCGTTTGTATTTAGCATTAGCGAAACAAATGCACAGTCTGTAAGGCTTACTCAAGATTATGCTACTAAGGCTACAGCAAAAGCATCTTTTACCACTCCAACTTCTGTCGGAAATCTTGTATCTGCTCAATCTGAGGAAGATCGTGTTGTAGCTACAGGTTACTCAGCAACAACGGTAGTACTAGGCGGAAAGACTTACTACAAGCTTATTCCACCAGCAGCAGCACCAGATTATACTATTTTGCCACTAAGTAGTGCGGGCAAAGTAGAAGAGTGTCCATCACAACCTGTTCGAAAGAACTAAGTAGTGTAGGGGCAATTTATTAGGGTACGATTTTTTCAAAAATTAAAGTAGAATTAAAGGAATGAAAAAGATATACTTATCAGCATTGGCTGTTATAATGTTTGCGCTTTCTGTACAGCTTTCTGCACAGAACTGTACGCGCGCATTACAGCCAGTAATTACAACTTTAGCAGAATCCACTCCAGGAGCAGGAGATGGATTAGTAGACATTATTTGGGATATCAATTGTGCAGATCGCGATCCTTTCGTAGATGGCCTATCTACTTGTCCAGACGGTGATGCTAATTCATTGATTTGGTATGTAGGATTTTATGGACAAAATGCTCCTGCACCAAATGGTTTGAATGGAGAGTGTGATACAGGACTTGCAACGAGTCAATGTGCAGGTTTTCCTGGCTTACCACTTTCTAATGGTGGAGACTATGGTGCACAGTGTTTAGAACCGAAAGGTTCTACTTGTGAGAGTTTTGAATTTTCACAAAATATAGGTGGTACTATTCACACCTGGTCTGCACCAGGTGCATGTGCTGGTTTTGGTGGTATTGGTGGTATCCAACTATGCCCAGGGCAGTGCTATAATGTAATGGTTTGGGAGGTTGTTATTGATCGCCCAGGTGATTTCGGTACTACAACTGGTATGCCTTTCCCTGGTTTCGATGCCAATGCAGCCTGTGGTAATGTAAATATTATAGACGAATCACCAGCAAGTCCTATTGCTGCTATTTGTCTATCAGGTACCAATGCATTAGTTAATATTCCATCTCTTACGGTATCTTCTAGCACTGCTACTTGTGGCGCTGCTACTACTACTTACGTAGGTACTTACCAAGGGCAGCCAGAAGATATAGGTGATGGCGGAGCAGATAATACGACTATATATGATGGGGTTCCATGTACGGTACAAGATATTGATGCGCAAATCGTAATTGATCAAGGTACAGGCGCAGTAGATCAAACTATCGGTGCTACTGGAAATGGTGGCGATGCTGGCGATATTAGTGTAACATCTACACCAGGAGCTGGTAACTCAGCAAATGGTGATTTGACACTAGGCGCACACGTAGTAGAAGTAAACTGCCGCGAAGATGTAACAATGGTATTCAACACACCAGTTACTTGTGAAGGTGTTAATGATATTACTGATTTTGGTATACGAGTTTGTGATGACTCTGATGGTACATTATACTCTAATTCAAAGGTATATATTTCTAATAATGGAACACCAGTAGAGACCAATGCAGGCGGCTTTTACTATCCTACTTGTGATTTCACAGCAGATGATGATCCAATTTATACCGAACCAATTGGGCAAGGTACAGATGAGTGTGCTTCAAATATGGGAGTAGGCTATCCTTCAAACTGGACAGCACAGTTCGGTCCATTCTTAAGCTCAGATGCTACAGGCGATTGTATCCGTAATCTTATCGGCAATCCATTCGCAGGTGCAGGGGTTAGTCCATTCAGCTTGGCTGGTACTACGCAGATGGATTTTGGCGATGGCATCCTACGTGATGTTGCTACTGTTTGTGTTTCTTTCGAGGATCCTTGTGATGGCTCTAAGTCAGCGACTTGTGTGAAGTTTATTTCTGATATGTCTCCAATGGCTGCTTCATTACGCGCTTGTCCTATTACTTGTGCTACAGGCACGGGTACCACGGATGATGGACTTATCATTATTGAAGATTTAATAGGTGGTTCATCGGATCAAGATGGCAATGCCGATACGGATGGTTCTTATACTGGTGGCTATACTTTCTTGATAGATGGTGCAGCAGCAACATTTACGAATGTAGCAGGCACAGGCGATTGGGTTTCTGATCCACTTGCGCCAGGTACTTACTTCGTCGAAATTATGGATCCTAATGCGCCTGCTTGTGGTTCTGCTTGTGATATTGCAGGTACTATCACTATCGTAGCAGCACCACCAGTAATCGTTACAGGTACAGATGCTACTTCTTGTGCTGGTGTAGGAGGCGACGAGTTTACGATTAATATGAATACTCAGGTTGTTGTGCCAATAGCAGACGAGATAGTAACTGCAGGTCCTATGAATGCACCTGCGAATGGTGCATGTAATGATGGGGGAATTGGAGCTCCGAATGATGGGTCTGGGCAAACACTTACATATACTATTGCAGGTGTTATAGATGGAGCTGGTAATGCTGCTCCTACTGCTGATACGGCACCAGTGATTATTTGCTTCGATAATATGGAGTACACTGCTTCTACTAGTGCTTGTGGTGTATTAAATACAAGTGGTATAGCGATACAAGCCCCTAGTGGCACACTTGTATCTTGGTTCTTCTTGGGAGATGCTTTTGGAGGAACATTTACTGGCGGAGTAGTTGATGGTTGCTTCGATTTTTCAGCGGCATTCCCAGGTGAAGCGGTCAATGGAGATTGGAATATTTTCTTTGCTGATCTTGCTTGTGGTGCAGGTTGCGATCCTGTAACAGCTGGTGGATGGACTGCTGATGATGTATCTTTCGAGTTTGCAGATCATGAGTTGAATGATGTAGCAGATATCAATGCTTGTGCAGGTGCTTCACCAGGTACTGCACCAGCAGATGCACCAGTAGGTGGCTATGTGGCAACACAAACTTCTGGACCTACTGCAGTAAGTATTACGGTGACAGGTAGCACTATTACAGGTGTTATTCCTGATGATACAGTGAACCCAGGTGGCTATGCAGGTGGTACGATGTGCTTCGATCTAGAAATATATGTACCAGGGCAAAACTTCGCTGATGATGGGGAAGATCCGACATGTACCAATATGGAATGTTGTGCAGTTACCGTAAATGTATGTGCAGACATCACTGGTTGTACTCCTGCAGAATTAGTATTATTTGATGGAGTAGCTAAAGGCGATGTGAACGAGTTGGTATGGGAAACTGCTTCTGAATTGAATACGGCATGGTATATTGTAGAGCGTTCTATTGATAACAAAGATGCTTGGCAAGAACTAGGTCGTGTGAAAGCAGCAGGAAACTCATTGACTGCACTTAATTACAACTTCACGGATGCGAAGCCATTAACATTGGGTTACTATCGCTTGAAGATGGTAGATGTGGATGGTACATTTGAGTATTCTAACTCAATCGTTCTAGATCGTAAAGAAGGCGGGAAAGGAATCGTAGAGATTTTCCCAATTCCTACCGATAATGAAGTGACGGTACAATACGAAGTAGGAAGAAATACAGATGTAAGCTTCACAGTAACAGATGTATTAGGACGCATTATCAGCCAGCAAACAGTAGAAGCTTCTACTGGTCTTAACTATTATACAGCTGATATGACGAACCAAGCAACGGGCTTGTATTTTGTAACATTTAGTGATGGTACTACAGAACAAACTCGTCGTGTAATTAAGAACTAATTATATAGTTTTTTATAGCAATAATATTGAGCCGCTTTGTGCAATTCTGCATGAAGCGGCTTTTTCATTATAGCGTAAATTAACGCAGCTATATATTGTCCAATAATAGCATTGAAGTATATTTGCCCTATAAAATCTAGTTTATGAAACACATTACTACACTTTTTATTTTTTTACTTCTTGCATGCTTTTCATTTGCCCAAAATACAGTAGGCTTACTTTCCTATCAGCCATCTAAAGCCTATGATGGATACAATTTAGTGTATCCACATAATCAACCAAATGTCTA
>CALGLY010000394.1 GCA_937959095.1 uncultured Saprospiraceae bacterium | reverse complement strand
ACTACAATAATAATGGTGTTTTTGAGAATGCTACAGAATTGGTTATGGATGTTACTGGTGCTTCTAGTGCTGCTCCTTTCACAAGCAATGTTATCATACCCAATAATGCAGTAACGGATACTTATTTGAGAATGCGCGTTTTCACCAATATACAAGCCTTCACAGATGCTTGTACCGACCCGATTATTGGTCAAGCAGAAGATTATGCCGTATTGATAAAAAGCTTATCTATAGCACCAAAAGTATTTCTACAAGGACCATTTAATGGCATAACAATGTCAGATGATTTGCGTGCAGCTGGCTTAGTGCCTACAACCGAGCCTTATTCAGGAATAGGTTATTCCTTTGTTGCTGGCGGCGGTGAAACTACTACAGCAGCAGTACTAGCAGTGACAGGTACAAAAGCAGTGGTCGATTGGGTGGTAGTAGAAATTAGAGATGTTGCTGGAACTACCGTTCTATCAAGTCGTTCTGCTTTACTGCTAGCGGATGGAACAGTAGTAGATACGGACGGTACTTCGGCGGTCAAAATTGCGGCTATAGTACCAAGTGCAGTGGTAGGACAAAATTACCACATGGCTATTCGCCACCGTAACCACTTAGGAGTGATGACGGCGATACCAGTAGCATTAGATTAGAAATTTATAATACGAATTATATATCCGAAAGGCAGGCATTATAAAAGATGTCTGCCTTTTTAGAATTTCAAATTAAGCCCTAACGTAGCATTTATACCCAAATCATCCGCAAAGTATCGTTGGCGATTCAGATAATCTCTATAGGCTACATTCAGTATATTATCCACTTTAGCAACCACTCGAAGGCGTGTTCTACCAAGTTGCACATCAGTACTTATTTTCATGCCAAGTAAATGATAGGCAGATGGAGCGAGTACAAAATCTTGCTCTGGCAAAAGATGCGTCTGCTGAAAAACATATTCACTATTCAATTCAATAGCTAAATTCTCTAATTGAGTTTTGGCAAAGGAGAGCGGATTCGCAAATTCATAGGCAATACTACTCGATAGCGTATTGGAAGGAATATTAATTAAAGGCAATTCATTACTCAAATCATTGCCTCGTATAAAACTATAGGCAGCCTTAGCGTGCCAAGAAGACGTAAGTTCATAATTCCCTGAAATATCAAGTCCATAAATTTCAGCATCCGTCTGTTCGTAGCGGAACACAGGAAACGCACCTCGTATCGTCAATCGGATTTCATCTTGTGGTTTCAGGTAAATATAGTCGTCTATCCTTTGGTAGTAGGCTAAAGCTTCCAAAGATAATTTATCCATCAAATAGGTCTTCAAGCCTAAAGTAGATTTTATCGCCTTCTCTGTCACCAAAGCAGAATTGCCCTCTTCTACCCCACTCACGCCCTGATGCAAGCCACCACTATACAGCTCATTGATAGCAGGATTTCGCATCGCATAGCCTACATTATAAGCAAAAGAAAAATTCTTATTGAAGGAATAGGTCCAGCCGCCCGAAGCACTAATATTATGAAAACCATTATTGTATCGAACAATCATTCTAGGGGCTGTATTCGTTATTGCCGCTACCTTTTGTAGTACATAATCATACCGCAAGCCTACTTCAAAAAAAGAACTATTCAACTGTTTAGACAATAAGCTATAAATACCTCCTTCGTAAGAAAAATAATCGGGTATCAAGGGCAGAATCCCCGTTCCAGGCTGATTGGTATTATCTATGAGATTAAATTGAAGTCCTGATTTTAAGTTAAGGGAAGACGCAATTATTTTCTGGTATTTTCCTTCCAAGAAATAGCTAAATTGCTGCAAACTCAAAGCAGGAATATCCGAACGCCCACTTCGTCGTACATCAAATTCCTTACGATTATTGAGTTGAGTAGCAAAGGTGAAATCGAGCCATTGCGATTCGTCTATGGCATAATTGGAATGGAGCTTTAGTAAATGGTGATGTACTTCTTGCTTAGGTGCTTCTATCGCATAGCTGAATTTTTTTTCTGTAAAAAAGGGAACTTCTTGCTGAAAAGCCGCCTCCAAATCGGTCAAATTTCCAATATGCGCGCCGCGTAATACGCCTAGTTCGCTATTGAAACTACTGAAATATAGATTCGTGCTTAGTTTTTCGGAAAAGGTTTTTTCTAATTGAAAGGCAAAATTTGCTTCCTGATTTCCTGTATTGTTCAAGTAATAAGTCGATGTTTTTCTATCGCCTGTTCGCTTTAGGGTGGCATTTACTTTCCATCCTATCTTAGGTGCATATTGTTGCAATTGCAGATTTGTACCATTGCTTAATCCATTACTTTCAAAAAAATAGCTTGCCCGACCATGCAAATGTGGTTCTCGTTCTATCTTTTTAGGCTCAATTAGAACAACATTTCCAAGATTAGATCCCATATATTCCAGCGCACTTGTGCCTTTTATTACTCGAATCTTATTGGCAACTAAAGGATCTATCTCTGGGCTATGGTCGTTCCCCCATTGTTGTCCGCTTTGAGAAACCCCATTATTCAAAATCGTCAAGCGATTACCATAAAGTCCTTGCACGACAGGTTTGGCGATGCCATTACCATTTTTCAAACTACTCACACCAGCTATCTCGGAGAGTAAATTCGATAGATTTTCGCTCGCATTATCCCTAATCATTTGCTCGCTAATCGTTTCTGTTGCTTGGCTTGTTTTAGGGGCAGAAGTTTCCGTTATTTCCACGCCATGAAGCACATGCGAAGAGTGATCCATGTGCAAATCTAAATCAACATCATCGTGGATATGAATGAAAATCTGGTGCGATTCGCAGCCAATATGACTCAAGGTAAGATGATAATCGCCATCACAAATACCTCCTAATTGGAAAAATCCAGTGCTATCCGTAACCGTCCCTTTCTTTGTTTCATTGACTAGAATATTTACATATTCTAAGGGTTCGCCGG
>CALGLY010000393.1 GCA_937959095.1 uncultured Saprospiraceae bacterium | reverse complement strand
GGGCCAATTCAGTTCTACGGCGGTTTCTATGAATTGACTACGGCAGTAAGTAATACAGCTTTAGGGCTAGAAAAAAATGACGAAGCTTATCACAATGTTCGCCACTTCTGGAACGCACTTTTTGGTATATTAGCTATGATTTTTACGGGCTTATTCGCTCGACAAATCGGTGGCTGGCGCGCAGGTATTATTGCCCTAGCGATGATATTTCTATCGCCGCGTTTTCTTGGGCATTCCCTCATGAACCCGAAAGATATTCCCTTTGCCGCAGGCTATATTATGGGCATTTACTTTATGACGGTCTTCATTAAGCAATTGCCAAAGCCTAAAATGAGTACCCTCGCTGGACTCGCACTGGGTATTGGTATGGGCTTTGGAGTACGTGCTGGAGGTTTGCTTTCGGTGGCTTATTTCGGAATGTTTGTGGGTATTGCGTTCTTGCTTCGCTTTGGTTTCGGAGGATTATTCAAAGAAGGAAAAAGTTTATTACAATACATCGGCTATGCAGCAGCACCTGCGGCAGTAGGCTTATTGATAGGGATACTGGTATGGCCTTACGCACTCGTTGATCCCTTTGCCCACATCAAAGAATCTTTGACTGGACTGACCAATTATGCAGTCAATATCAAAATGCTATACGAAGGCGAAATGATATATGGAAAAGATGTAACAGCAGATTACTTACCGACTTGGTTGAGTCAAACTGTACCACTATTTATACCACTTGGTCTTATTTTATTTGCGGTATTTGCAAAAAGCATTTTCAAAAAATACACTCCTATTTTTGTCTTTATCGCTTTGTTTACGTTTCTCTTTCCGTTCATTTATGTTATCATTCAGAAATCGACACTTTATGATGGATGGCGACATTTGATTTTCCCTTACACGTCACTCGTAGCGTTGGTGGCTGTGTCTTGGAACTATGTTTTTGAACGTTTCCAGAGTAATAAAGCTGTGCTATATGGTGCTATGGCAATACTAGCCCTCACTGCCTTAGATCCTGCTTGGTTTACGGCTAGAAATTATTCCTATCCTTATGTCTATTTCAATCCTATAGCAGGTGGTATAGATGGCGCATTCGGCACTTATGAAACTGATTATTGGGGGGTGAGTATCAAGCAAGGAATAGATTGGATGGAAGACGAAGGCATTATCAGCGAGGATATGCAAGATACGGTCATGATTATGTCCAACTTTTCTTATCAACTAGATCGGTATCTTCAGAAAAAATATAAGGGCAAAGTACGTACGAATTATGTTCGCTTTCGCCAACGCTATGATAAAGAATGGGATTATGCCTTATTTCTATCTCGTTTTGCAAGAGGTTCGCACTTGAAAAATGGAACATGGCCACCTAAGGATAAGACAATACACACTATTGATGCCAGTGGAGTGCCATTATTAGCTATTTTAAAAGCAGAAGATAATAATGCATTCTTAGGTGCAAAAGCTACTAAACAGCAGGATTGGAATACTGTTATCGCTCGAATGAAGCAAGAAGTAACTAAATATCCAACCAATGAAATTGCATGGACAGATTTGGCGCGTGCTTATATTCAGGTACAACAAATGCCTCAAGCAGCAGACGCTATAGGTAAAGTATTGGAACTACAACCAGATAATTTACAAGCTATAAATCTGAAAGGACTCTACTACCTTCGTACAGGGCAGGAGGCAAAAGCAAGAGAAACGATGCAAGCTTCTTTGGTGATAGAGCCTAAAAATTCGGTAGCATTCTACTACATTGCTTTGATAGAACAAAATAAAAAGAATCTTCCAGAGGCATTAAAAAATGCTAAAAAGAGTATAGAAGTGAATCCAAAATTCAAGGAAGGCTATGCATTAGTAGGGCAAATTTTTGAAGCAATGGGGGACTTGAAAAATGCAGAACGTTTTCGAGGAGCAATAAAAAAGATAAAATAAAAAGATTCGGATTGGTATTATACCAATCCATAGTTAAAAGTAGTATTAGCCACATAAAAAAGCCCGCTTCACTATGAAAAGCGAAGCGGACTTATAATCTAAAACGATTATTTTTATTACTTCTGGTGCATATCCACTTGTGGGAATGGGAAGTTTAGACCAGACTTATCGAATTCTTTCTTCACATTTTCTTGCATGTAGAAGAATGTATCCCAGTAATGCTCACTCTTACAGAATGGACGAGTAGCCAAGTTTACAGAGCTATCACCTAATTCTGCTACTACTACACCTTGTGCAGGCGAATCCAAGATATAAGGACACTCTCTACCTACGCGTAGAATAGCTTCTCTTGCCTTATCAATATCATCACCATAGTCGATACCGTAAGTCAATTCTACACCTACTGTTTCTTGACCAGAAATATTTGTGATTACATTGCTCGTTACTACACCATTTGGTACAATAATACGCTTGTTATCCAATGTCTTCAATACTGTATTGAAGATTTGAATACCTTCTACCGTACCAGTTTGTCCGCCACCGATAGTTACCAAGTCACCTACTTTGTAAGGCTTGAATACTAATAATAGTACACCACTAGCAAAGTGCCCTAAGCTACCTTGCAATGCCATACCAATAGCAAATGCTAATGCACCAAATACAGCAACGAAAGAAGTTGTTTCGATACCAAACATACCTGCTGCTGCAAGTAGTACCATGATTTTCAAAGCAACACTCACCAAAGACCCTAAAAAGCCTTGTAGTGAAACATCGATGCCTTGCTTTGCCATCATATTCTGTGCAGCCTTTGCGATGCGGTTCGCAATCCAGAAACCGATTATCAATACGAGAATCGCGCCTATTACTTTAGGTGCGTATCCGATAATCATATCACTAATCTTTGCAATATTAAATTCCATCTGTGTTAAAATCTGATTTTTTTATTTTATAGTTAATATAAACTACCCTTAGAGACGTTAAATACTGTTAAAAGACACTTGTTTAAACATAAAAAATTGGAGAAGAAGCAAAAAAAGTATCTTTCTAAAGAAGAAGCATTAGCAAAACTACAACGCTACTGTGTTTATCAGGATAGATGTCACCAAGAAGTACGCTCTAAATTGCTGGATTTAGGAATCTATGGGTATGACTTAGAAGATATCATCGCAGACTTGATTATTGATAATTTTCTAAATGAAGAACGTTTTGCCCGTTCTTTTGCTAGAGGTAAATTTCGGATTAAAAAATGGGGGCGCTTTCGCATTCAACAGGAACTGAAGCAACGGAACATTTCGGGTTATTGCCTCCGAAAGGCAATGGAAGAAATAGAAGAAATAGATTATTTGGATACCCTCGAAGCCCTTATTCTGAAAAAGAATAAAACACTTCGTGCACCTAACTTATTTATACGCAAGGGCAAGCTTGCAAAATTTATTATGGGCAAAGGCTATGAAGCTGCTTTAGTGTGGGAAACGATTCATCGCATAATACAAGAAGAAGAGACTTGATTACTCCTTGGTTAATACTTCCGTCTTTTCTCCAAAGTACTGCACAAACTTCTGCATCTCTGTAGCCAGTGCCTTATTTTGCGTTGCTCGGAAATAAGTATCTGCCATACCTCGAAGCGTTTGGTAGAAAAAGCGATCCATTTCGATGACTTGCATTTCCTTCGTCCAAAGATCAATCTTTAGCGTATCCAGGTTTTCCTTGTCAAATAAGGAAAGTAACATTGCCTTACATTCTTGTGGCGCATCACTATTCGGATTATCCGTTGATTGCCAATCGAGGCGAATCGGGACATTTTGCTCATCTAATCCTACCTTTATATTTATATCTGATGTTCTTTTTATGTTGCTCATTGTTATATAGATGTGAGATGCTAAGATTTGAGATTTGAGATATCAATGTATTTCAAATACCCACAAAAAGCACAAAACGATTAATAATTTACTCCTATTTATATATGCCGTCAAGCTTGTCTGCCGACAGGCAGGCGAAGCCGACCGTCTAAGGAAGCGCAAAAGAACGTAGTATTAAGCCTTTTTCAAACTTTTTTCGAGAGAGAGTTTTTGAAAATAACCAGGAGGGTAGAAATAAGTCCCATCTTCTAGTCCTTGTGCGGAATCAATCATAGCTTGTGCTACTACTTCTGCTTCTATTGGGCGATATTTGGTAGCTAATCCACCCGTGAAATAATCAAGTGGATTACTAATTCTATCTGCTATTGTGAGTCCTTGTGGGCGATTGCGCTTAAAATTCAGAACAAAAGCAGGGCGGAAAATATGGATTGCCCAAAAAGGAAGGGTTTGCACAGCTTTTTCTACATGCGCTCGCAGCCTACTTTTCAAGGAAATAGCATCTATGTTGGAACGCGAAGACGAAAGCATCAAGAGTTGATTGCACTCGTTCTCTACGGCTATTTTTGCTATTTTATACGCATACATTTCGCGTACTTTTATCGTGTCATTCTCTAGTGTATATTTAGGGCGTTTTATATCTAAAAAGCAGTATAAATCATTTGCTAGAATCGTTGTTTTATGCTGTTCCAAGTCAGCAAAAGGAAAAATGAGTTGCTCTAGTTTTTCATGCTCAATATCCAATGCCTGTTCATCAAT
>CALGLY010000392.1 GCA_937959095.1 uncultured Saprospiraceae bacterium | reverse complement strand
ACAACTAGACGGTCTCTTTTTGAGCGAAACTGCGTTGAAAATACTCGCTATAACCAGTTATGGCTAGCCTCCCATCCCTTCGGGTTCAGGAGTTTTCACTCCTTCATGCCTTGCCTCACTCAAAAATAGTCTCAGTCTATTTGTTACATTATTTATGTCCGACTACTTAATTTTAAACCCCCAAAGTAGAACTAATACCAACCCACAATTAGAATAACCATTAACCTGATGCGATTCCTTCCTTCCTAAAAACCAATATCTTACGAACTTGACTGCATGGAAAACAAGCAATATATCCAGACCTGTCTGCCGACAAAGGCAGGTAAGCTATTCATTTTTTATTTTATCAAAATTCCCGACAAACTCTAATCGAATTAGTTCTACTTTGGCATTTCAATCACTTTTTTATCTAAACGACGCATCAGGTGTCCCCTTAAAACAACGACTAATCTGTGGGAAATTATCCGTCACTACATAAAAATAAGGAAACGTCTCTCCATTGATAGTGATGGAACGAGTAACCCCATTGCAATCATCTAGATCGCCAAGACCTTGAATATACTCCCAATCACTGGTGTATTTTCCATTGTACTCGCCGCACGGAGCAGTGATGCCATCGCCAGGTCGTTCGCCTGCTTTTACTTGATAACTTGAGTTTAATAGGGTAAAGTTCCCACCTGCATCTGGGCCAAAGCGATATAAAATAGGAAAACCATCTGCTGCCCAGCCAATATGTACATCATCAATATTTAGACTGCTTCCATTGGTCATTGTACTTAAGCCAGGCATTATAGTCTCGGCATATTCGTACATATTGCCATGATAATGATAGCCTTGTCCGCCTTCATGTGCAGAAGCACAATCTAGGCGTACTCTATCAGATCCATTTCCTTGATTCATGGTCGCTTCAAAGACCCAATCCCAATTAAATTCTCCTGTTAGCGGATTGGTATAGATAAAAGGCTGTGCTGGCGAGGGAGCTAATATTATTCCATTCACGGCAACTCCAAACCAGTATCTAGGACGATTATCAGGACGAAGAATAGAAGTAGTAGTGCCTGCTAAAGCAGGAGTTGCATCTACAGTCAATGTCCGTGCTCTCGGGTCTAAGGTTCCATCATTCACAGAGTAGTCATGATTTGGATAGCTGGTGCTTGTAACTGTTCTTATATCTACCATATTATCTACCACAATAGATACCTCATGATTCGCAGGATTGTGTGCCATGTCGCAAACCACTCCTGTAGCACTTGTCGTATTATCATTTGCACAATACAAGGTTTCATTAATAGTTACTTCAATTGGGCTAGCGGTCATCACACCAAGGTGATTGCGATGATGCACCGAGATATGTACTTCGTCTTGCCCCAATTGTTCGAAATAGATATTTGAATTTCCATTTTTATCCACTATTTGCCCATCTTTTTTTACAAATAACTCTCGTTGGTCTATGATGTTATATTGTCCTTGTGCATCCGATACTTTTACTAAAATCCAATCGACTACATCCGCAGGAATAGTGCTTACTATTGTTCCAAGATATGGCCCTGTAAGAGGCAATAAAGCGTGTATATCTTGATTCATTTCTGATATACTCGTATTGTATGGGCCTTGCAACATCGCTTTAATGTGTATTACTGTACCAGAAAGTGGGTCGGTCATTTGCGTTTCTTCTGTTTCGTTATCTCTGCCGTCGCCGTCAGGATCATCACTGCCGTCGTAGGCATAGCATAGCAAATTTTCGATTTCCCAAGTATCATCTAGCCCATCTGCATCCAAGTCATTGCCTGTGCCAGTATAAAAAGCAGGGTTTAAGGTTGGTAGATTTGCATTCGACTCGACTAGAAAATCACGCAATTGAATCAACAGCCGATTTGTTACTTTAGGGAATAAAGGCGCAACATCCGCATCTTCTCCAATATCCATCTCTAAATCGTATAGACTAATATCACAGCGTTCATAATCTATCATGAGTTTGTATTTTCCTTCTATAATCGCCGAATTTGGTCGTTTGCCATTGCCGTCATAATGTGGTGAATGAAAATAAAGTCCTCCATTTCGCTCGAAAGGAGATGCTGTAAATAAGGGACTTAGGTCTTTACCATCTAGATTGCTAGGCAAAGCTGATGTACCACCACTCAAGGCGGCAATAGTTGGGAATAAGTCATAACCATTTACTGCCTCATCGGAATATGCCGTGGCTACAGTCGGTCCAGATACGATCATAGGTACTCGGATGCCCCCTTCAACAATCAAATCTTTTCCCCCTCTTAAGGGCGTATTCTCACTCTGATTTCGCTGCGCGCCATTATCAGAAACTACAATAATATAAGTCTCATTATCTATATTTAAATCTGTTACTTTCTGTACTATTTGTCCAATAGCATCATCCAAATCTTTGGTCATAGCAGCATAATTGACATTAGCGTGTACGCTGCCAGCCGTTTTGGTGGAGAAATAATTGATCGTACTAGGTCTTGCTTCTACGCGTGTATGCACCGCATAATGCGATATTTGCAAATAGAAAGGCACACCATCTGTGACCGCTTGCGTCATGAAATTTTCGCCTTTTGTTGTTAATGCAAACATCGTTTTAGGGTCGGCTTGTTCTACCATCCCATCGGCAGCATCGCCTGTGTTGTTATTGGTATTGCCGTCGCCATCATCAAAGCCATTATTATTGGTACCGCCTGAGCCCAAATGCCATTTTCCATAGTGTGCCGTCCGATAGCCCAAACTTGTTGATTTCAACCACTCTGCTATAGTAACATCATTCGGGTCGATAACATTCGTATCACTACCATCAATTAAAGGTCTATCCGTATTCACTGCCGTTCCTGTATCTGTGAACCGTGAGCGGGCAGGTGACTTTCCTGTCAAGATACTATTTCGGCTAGGCGAACACTTGGCAGCAGGCGAATAAGCCTGTGAAAATACCATTCCATTCTGTGCTAAGGTCTCCAGATTTGGGGTTTCATAGAAGTCGCTCTTTGAGCCAGCTTCCGATGGTTTGATTAATACCGAAGTACCATTCCAGCCTTGATCGTCTGTTAAAACAACTACGAAATTGGGAGTTTGGGCATTGAGGCAAGTGCAAAG
>CALGLY010000391.1 GCA_937959095.1 uncultured Saprospiraceae bacterium | reverse complement strand
AAAAAGCTGAACGCTCGATGAGTGTTCAGCTTTTTTCTTTTCTGTATTTCTTACAGCTAAAAAAGCTGTATCATTTTACTATCTACGGTATCCGCCACCGCCGCCGCCTCTGCGATCATCTCTACCACCTCTACGGTCATCTCTTCCGCCTCTGCGATCATCACGTCCACCTCTATCATCGCGGCGTGGTCGTTCTACGTAACCTTCTGGCTTCTCCATCAAGGCTTTTCTTGAAAGACGCAATTTACCCGTCTTCTGGTCAATACCCATCACCTTGATACGCATCTTATCGCCTTCTTTCAGTTCGTCTTCTACATTCTCAATGCGAGAATAAGAAAGCTCCGAAACGTGTACTAAACCACTCGCTCCACTGAAATTAACGAACACACCATAAGGCTTCACAGAATCTACGACTGCATCATACTCCCCGCCCATTTCTGGCTTGAAGGTGATTTTATTGATACGTGCCATTGCTGCATCAATCGCATCCTTATTATTACTTGCGATATTGATAACTCCAGTATCCCCTACTTCTTCGATGTTAATCTTCGTTTCGGTTTCTGCCTGAATTTCTTGAATCACTTTACCACCTGGCCCGATAACCGCACCGATAAAGCTCTTATCAATAATCATCTCCACGATACGTGGCGCGTGTGATTTGTAATCTTCGCGTGGTTCAGCAAGCGTCTTGTTCATTTCACCTAGAATGTGTAGGCGACCATCTTTTGCTTGCTCCAATGCCTGAATCAATACTTCGTATGGTAGTCCATCCACCTTGATGTCCATCTGTACCGCAGTGATTCCATTAGCCGTACCCGTTACCTTGAAGTCCATATCTCCGAGTGCATCTTCATCACCGAGAATATCCGTCAAGACAGCATTGCGATCTCCATCCGAAATCAAACCCATTGCGATACCCGAAATTGGTGCTTTAATCTTCACCCCTGCATCCATCAATGCCATAGAACCAGCACAAACGGTTGCCATAGAAGAAGAACCATTCGATTCCAAAATATCAGAAACGATACGTAGTGTATATGGATTTTTTTCTGGTAATACTTTACGTAAAGCACGTCCTGCTAAGTTGGCGTGTCCTACTTCCCGACGACCAGGCCCACGCATTGGCTTTGTTTCCCCTACAGAAAAGGCAGGGAAATTATAATGCAAAATGAAATTATCATAGCCATTCTTCAAAGCGGTATCAATCATCAAGGAATCCGTCTTTACCCCTAAGGTAAGCGTAGTCAATGCCTGTGTTTCTCCACGAGTAAAAATCGCCGAACCGTGTGTAGAAGGTAAATAATTTACCTCTGTCCATATATGGCGTACATCTGCCAATCCACGACCATCTAGGCGTACTTTCTCTGACATCACCATCTCCCGAATTACTTCTTTCTTCAGCTTGTTATAGTACTTACTGATGAACTCTTTGTTTTCGGTCATGTAGTCTTCGCCATTTTCCTCTAGCAAAGCCTCTTTCAGTTCTGTCTTTATTGCCTTGAAGCGTTCTTTTCTAACATGCTTTTCTAAAGCACCTTTTGCCACTTCTTATATTTTATCTTTAGTAAGTGCTGCTACTTTATTCTTTACCTCCTCATTTTCTGGAGCTGGCTCTATTACGCGCTTCACTGTCGCTTTTTCCCCTACTAGCTCTGCCAACTTCATTTGTGCTTCGCACTGTACTTTTATTGCTTCGTGTGCTAATTTAATAGCCTCTACCAATTCTGCTTCTTCGCATTCGTTTGCTTCCCCTTCTACCATCATCACGTTCTTCATATCAGCGGCAACGATGAAATCCATATCCGCAGATGCTAGCGCAGTACGAGATGGATTAATTACGAATTCGCCTTCTATACGTGCTACACGCACCTCCGAAATAGGGGCAGCAAATGGAATATCCGAAACGGCCAAGGCTGCTGAAGCTGCAAGAGCTGCATACGCATCAGGCATCGTTTCTTTATCTGCGGAAATAAGGTTAATGATAACTTGGGTGTCGTTCATATAGCCGTCAGGGAATAACGGACGAATAGCACGGTCTACCAAACGAGAAATCAGAATTTCATAGTCTGACAAACGTGTTTCGCGGCGGAAAAAGTTACCTGGAATACGTCCTGCTGATGCAAATTTTTCTTGGTAATCTACAGAAAGTGGAAAGAAGCTTTGTCCTTCTCTAGGTTCATGCGCTGATACTACAGATGCAAAAATCATTGTATCTCCTATACGCACCACTACCGAACCGTCAGCCTGAGCTGCTAACTTACCCGTTTCGATAATTACTTCTTTGCCATCTGGCAGATTAAAAGAAGTAGTAGTTGGAATTTGTTTTCCCATTTTTATTATATTTATGTCTCGATCTAATCGTGTTGATGGATAAGTACAAGAACGGCTATGTTTTGGCAATTTTAATAAGGATATATCCTTTCTATTGTACTTATCTTAAGTGGAGTCGTTATTCAGAGGAAAGATGCAAGTAAAGTGATGTAATTATAGCACAATTTCTAAAAAAGAATTTGCCCTTAGAGTTATCTATCTAAGGGCAAATTTACTTTTATCTTATTTACGGATACCTAGCTTTTCTAGTAAAGCTCTATATTTCGTAATATCTTTCTTAGCCAAATAGCGCAATAACTTTCTGCGCTGACCTACCAAGCGTAGCAATGAGCGACGGCAGGAATGGTCTTTTCTATTGGTTTTCAAATGCTCTGAAAGCTCTTTGATACGGAAGGTAAATAATGCAATCTGGCCTTCTACAGAACCAGTATTTGTTGCAGCACCTCCGTGTTCCGCGAAGATTTCTTCTTTCTTCTCTTTTGTCAGATAAATTGCCATTTTTTCAATTTTATACCGTTAGTAATCACATGAATCAGTTACAGCCGCGCAAATGTAAGTTAATTCAAGTTGAACAACAACTTTTGTGACAGAAGAAATGAAGGAT
>CALGLY010000390.1 GCA_937959095.1 uncultured Saprospiraceae bacterium | reverse complement strand
ACCTGCTGCAATGCACGCGTCCAACCCGCGAGCAAATCATTCCGCTGATCGCTTCCCATAGCAGGAACAAATCGCTGATCAACAGACCAGTTCTTAGCAATTTGCTCAAGGCTTTCATATACGCCAGATTGCAGACCAGACAAATAAGCAGCACCTAAAGCAGTCGTCTCAATGATTTTCGGACGATCTACCTTTGTGTCAAGCATATCTGCTTGGAATTGCATCAGCAAATTATTCGCACTCGCACCACCATCTACCCGCAAGGTAGAAAGCTCGATGCCTGCATCTTTTTCCATCGCATCTAGTACATCTTTGGTTTGGTAGGCTAGCGACTCTAGCGTTGCCCGTACGAGGTGTGCTTTACTTGTGCCGCGTGTCAGTCCGAAGATCGCGCCACGTGCATACATATCCCAATAGGGTGCGCCTAAGCCCGCGAAAGCAGGTACGACATACACGCCATCGGTACTAGGTACTTTACTAGAAAAATATTCTGAATCGGGAGAAGCATCAATTATTTTCAAGCCATCGCGTAGCCACTGAATCGCGGCACCTGCTATGAATACACTGCCCTCTAGCGCGTAAGTTACTTTGCCATCTACGCCCCAAGCAATCGTAGTCAAAAGTCCAGCGTCTGATTTTACAGGTTTTTCGCCTGTATTCATCAGCATGAAACAACCTGTGCCGTAGGTATTCTTTGCCATTCCTACCTCATAGCACGCTTGCCCGAAAAGTGCCGCCTGTTGGTCACCTGCGATACCTGCTATCGGAATTTCTCCACCGAAAAGATAAGAAACTGTATGTCCATACACTTCACTCGATTGCTTTACTTCTGGAAGTACTTGCTTTGGTACATTGAGTGCCTTAAGCATTTTCTCATCCCATTTCAGTTCTCGAATATTATATAGTAGCGTCCTAGAAGCATTGCTATAATCCGTGATGTGTTGCTTGCCGCCTGTCAGTTTCCAGATTAGCCAAGTATCAATCGTACCAAAGAGCAAATCGCCATTTTCTGCTTTTTCACGCGCACCTTCCACATTATCTAGCATCCACTTCACCTTTGTACCAGAAAAGTACGCATCTATCACTAAGCCTGTGTTTTCCCGCACATAGTCCGTGTAGCCATTCGCTTTCAATTCATCACAAATACCTGCGGTACGACGATCTTGCCACACGATTGCATTATGTATCGGCTCACCGGTGTTCTTATCCCAAATCACGGTCGTCTCACGCTGATTGGTGATTCCGATAGCCGATATTTGCTTGGCACTTACATTATTTTCCCGCAATACATCTTGTATAACACGCAATTGAGTTTGCCAAATTTCATTGGCATCATGCTCCACCCAACTTGGTTGCGGATAAATTTGAGTAAATTCTTGTTGAGCTACGCCACAAATATTACTATCCTTATCAAAAAGAATAGCTCTTGAACTCGTTGTTCCTTGATCGATCGCGAGGATGTATTGCATGGATTTTTCTTTTAGGAATGTTAAAAATAAATGTTCATTTTATAAAAAACAACTGGCCGTTAAAGAGTATGTTGTGAAGTTATTAATTGTTCATTATTAATTATTCATTCCTTTATTATCGAATGGATGCAAATATAGGAAATAATGGCTTATTAGAATCTAACTTATTTTGGAGGGCAATTTGGACTAATGACGGGGATTATCAAGGCATTTTTAATTGCTTCAAATCAAATTCAAAGCCTTCCATCACATCTTCGCCGTTTAGAACATTGTCGAAGCCTTTAACGATTTCAATAGAACCATCTTCGCGATAAATAAGTACTTGCTGATTATGAATATCTACTAACCAGCCTAAACGAACGCCATTATCAAGCCATTCTTCCATTTTCGCTTTTGTGCCTTTCAAAGAATCGGAAGGAGAACGTATCTCTGCCACAAAATCAGGTACAACAGGTGGAAATTTCTTCTTCTCCTCATCCGTCACTTTCGACCAACGTGCTTCACTAATCCAACAAGCATCGGGTGAACGCATCGCACCATTTGGCATCAAGAAACCTGTTGAAGAACTAAAGGAAGCACCCCCATTTTGTCTTCTCCAAATATTTACTTCCGTTAAAAATTCGACTTCATGAAAACCCGAATTACCACCTACGGGAGCCATAATAACGATGTTTTGAGCTGCATCTCGCTCAATATGTAGTTCTTTATTCATCCTACAAAACTCAAATAACTCGTCATTCGTCAAGTTAGTTGGATTTTTATCCAGATGAATTTTATGTCCTTCTACAATGAGCATGTATAAATTGTAATTTTTGTATTGATTGTTTTGAACGCGGAGGCGCGGAGGCGCAGCGTTTTTTTACTATTTTTCCGCGTCTCCACGTTCAAATAAATTTAAACTTATTAGTTTAACTTGCCTTAAAACTCAAAAATAACATTTTTAGTTGGAGTAGTCAATAGGTTTTATCCAAGCAAGCTTATAGAATCACTCCAATCGCAAGGCATTTTTCGTCATTACACCCAAATGATTGCGGTGCTTCACGACGATATAATAATCATCTGGAGAAAGCGCGAAATGCAAAGGAGCGCAACCGTCCGCATCCACAATAGTACCGTCTGATTTTAGTAAGCCCGACTGCGCTGCTAGAACGTTGGTATTATCCGCTTTGTCCCGAATTTCTACCCAAACCCAGTCTACTATTTCGCCATTATGCAAGGTGGTAGCTAAGGCTTTTTTACCATCGCTATAAGGCGTAGCTAATGGAAGTAAAGCAGTAGTTCCTAAAGTAGCATCCATAGTTGCCCCATTCCACGCACCCTGTAAATAAACCTTTGGCTGAATGGCAATATCTGTATTC
>CALGLY010000389.1 GCA_937959095.1 uncultured Saprospiraceae bacterium | reverse complement strand
TTTGGTTTTTGAAATTTTTGATTCCTAAATTACTCATCCAATCCAAAGAAGATGCAGTCATAGATGAACTTCTGGAGTCTGTAGATTTATCAACCTATGGACTAGAGCGCAGCAAGCTAAACGAAAAAATAGAACTCGATGAATCCGACAACCCTCTTGAGCCAATCAATCAAAATCCACGCGCTGCACATGGTGGCGAGGAAGAAAAAGATGCACTAGATGAGATTATCAAAAATTTCAACGATCGATTCTTTTCGGGTTGGGAAACAACCATAGAGGAAGCTCGTGTGAAACATTTGGTATTAGCTAAAAGCATTATGGCGCATCCTGACTTTGAAGCAAAAGTAGCTAAGAACCAAGATGTCCAAAACAGCGATTTAGCCCTCGAAAAAATCCTAAGTCAGTTGATGCTCGATCGGAGAAAAGCACATATCGAAGAATACAAACGCTATGCCAAAGATGATGTTTACCATCAGGCACTTTTCAATTTGATGAAACAGATGGTTCAAAATGATGCGGCATTTCCCCATCAGCATCCTCCTTGTAGATAAAATTCATAAATTCTATCTACAAGGATGGCGGCGTAAATACATATTAATTTTTATAATTTGTTTTTAACGAATAGTATTCCCTAAAACACTCCCATTGTTCATTCCATCTCACAAAATTGCTCAAATCGACTTAAAATACACTCTTCTCTTATTTTTTCGTCTTATCTTTAATACAATCGCATTTGTGTTTCTGCGTCGAAAGCATTATATTTGTTTAAATAATTAAATAATTATAAGTATTTAATTAAATGTTTAAATAATTATGGCATTTACAATTGTAATGGGACGAGTGAAAGGAGGCGTTGGTTCATCTAGTACTTCGGTGAACTTAGCAGTCTACTTTGCGAACAAAGGATATAAGACGGCTATCTTGGATTGCGACATCAATCAATCTTGCTCCACTTTTATAGAAGCACGCCCCGATGATCTTCCGAAGATCAATGTGGTGGGTATGTTGGATACCAAAAAATTAGCTCGCACAGCGAATGTGTTGAAAGAGAAAAACGATATTCTTCTTATAGACGGTTCGCCGAGTTTGGCAGAAAAAACAAGCTATCTGATTCTATTAGCAGATTTGATTTTGATTCCTACGCCTGCGGATATGTTTTCTATTTCCGCGCAGGAGCTATTTGTAGAGCGTTATTTGGAAGCTAGAGCATTAAAGGGGGGCAACATACCAGCTTACTTTTTAATGTCCATGTACAACCCTAGAATCAATTTGCACAAGGAATTCAAAGATGTACTGAAAGAATATGAGGAATATGACATCGGTACACTCAAAAATTTCTTAGAATATCGTACGGCGTACAGAACAAGTCTCATTCATGGCAAAGGGGCGTATGAGTGGACAGATAAGAAAGCAAAAAAAGAAGTCGTGGGTTTGGCCAAAGAAATTATCAAAATTGCAAAAGTCTATAAGCATCTATAAAAAATGGCAAAAGGAGAATTAGGATTAAAAGGTCGATTAAAGATTGGGAAGAAAAAACCAATTGCTTCTGATAAGAAAATCGATCAGATGGTGAAAACGCTAGGTGGTGAAGAAGAAAAAATCATCAAAACAAGTATTCATTATCCAGAGGGGCTTTACCGAAAGATGAAAATAAAAGTCGCGCAAGACGGCACAACCATCAGAGATTATCTACTCGGCTTAATAGAAGCAGATTTGATAAAGGATGACTAAATAAGTATCTCCTTAAATTTGTGGCATTTCAGAAAGAATTTTTTGTTCTATTTTATTTTAAAAAAAGACAAAAACACGAAATGCCACAAATTTAAGGAAGTGCCACATTTTTAAGGATTTGTTTTGTTTATCTTTTTAATATCTTTAATACTTTTTAGAGGCTCATAACTGATTGATATACTGTTACTTAAAGACACTATGTGCCACGGATTTAAGGGTTAATGCCACAAATTAAAGGGTTAATGCCACGGATTTAAGGGATAATGCCACAAATTAAAGGGAAATGCCACAAATTAAAGGACGTATAATTAAGAAACATAATGACCTCGTTGAAGGTCGTTACAACATGAGTATCTGGCAGATGCGTGTATTTTTGAAGATGATTTCTATGATCCGAATAGATGATAGAGACTTCAAGGATTACAAGATTGATCTTGCCGAATTTGTAAAGGATTTTGGGTTGGGGTCGAATAAAAATTCCTATCAAGAACTCCGCGATGGGGCACATGAACTTCAAAGTGTCATTCTTACAATAGAAGAAAAGTTAGACGATGGCACAACGGAGCTATCGAATATTCCTGTACTGATAAAAGTAACTCGCAACGATGACAAAAAGAGTTATATCCGCGTTTCCTTTCATCCTGATATGTTGCCTTATTTGATGAATTTGAAGAATCGCTTCTTGATTTATGAAATGAAGAACATTCTAAGTTTACCTAGTCCTTATAGTGTCCGAATTTACGAACTTGCCAAGCAGTATGAGAAGCTAAAAAGCCGTGTCATTTCTATTGAAGAGCTCAAAAGTTTCTTAGGTATCGAAGATAAATATCCCAAATATTCGCACTTCAAATCTCGTATTATAGAAAAATCGGTGGAGGACATTAATAAACATACAGATATTAATCTTGAATATGAAGAACTGAAAGAGGGTAGGAGAGTGACTCGAATCCGGTTTTTAATCAAGAAGAAAGAAGAAGGGAATAACGTTATACCACCTGTAATAGAGACGCAAGATGAATTAAATAAATTACTTAAAAGTTATAAAGTAGCTGCCCCTATCATCAAAAAATGGCGCGAACAATACGAAGATGCTTACATATTGGAGCGAATTACCTATATGCAAAGTCATGATAAAAAAGATATGCCTATTCAGAACCATGCGGCTTACCTCCATTCCATTATAGATAAAGAGCTTTCTTCGTCTAAGAAGATGGATATGACGGAAAAACTACGTATCACGAAGGCTATCCTCTTCTCTAGACCTCAACTAGAGCGACAAATTATGGCAAAGTATGGGCAAATCGGCGAATCGAAATTAGTAGCGATTCTAGAAGGTAAATTTCCGGAGAAATTTTCTCCAAAGGTGTAATGCAACTTACGAACTTATCTATCGAATGAATAGGTGACGTTTAATTCTATAGCAGAACCGAGGAGGCTATCCCAAAATACGGGAAAACTAGCTGCGATACTGATATTGTAAAGCTGACTAGTTGCATCTTGTATTTTAGGATTGATGCCCAACTCAGTGTGTAGCATTTTATTGGTGCTGACACCTGCACCTACCCAAAGGAAATTATCATAGGTGAAACGGATATTAAAATCAGCGGTAAGTGGGAATGTTTTAATCGTCTCTGCTTCTAAATTATAAGCTAGAGTTTGCAGTCTCGCGTTGTCATAATGCCCAACCCAAATGGAAGGCTCTAAGCTATTATACATTCCTATATAATCAGACAATAATTTTGCTCCGACCACGAAATAGTAATGTCTTTTTGATAAGATATAAGGGGTATTATCTTCCAAATTGATAGGAGCCAATTGAAAAGTCTGAGGTATGGATAAGCCAAAGTAAACGGTTTCGAAGTTGCTATTAACGACATTCGCATTTTTATTAATAATGGAGTAAAAAATACCTGCCGAAACACTTGGTGCTATAGCTGATTGGGTGGGAAGTACAGAAGGTAAGCCATCTTTGAAGTGAATCTGCGAAAAATTAATATCTCTTACGATTGCGCCTCCTCCTAGACCTATTGATAAAATATGCGTAGCATCGCCAATGTTAAGAGGTATTAAGCCTGCAAGAACAGCTTGAAATTTTCCTGTTCTAACTGGCCCTGCTTTGTCATAGACTCCAAAGCCGCCCCATTTGAATTTAATATTTTCAATACCTTTGCCTGCTACATCAGGATATACTTCTGCTCTAAAGTTTGCGGTGCTAGGTTTATCCGGAAAATTACTGCCGATCCATTTATGTCTTCCTGATGCGCCCAGAATGATTCTACTATTTTTGACAGAACAATTATTTGGAACGATCTGTGTAATATCAATAGCGGCAGGGTTGAATACTTGCCAGTTATAGCGGTAGAGTGTTGGTGTGTCTAGTTGCTGTGCTTGTAGATTTACCACGGATATAATTGCTATTAGAAGTAAAAGAAATTTGGTTTGCATGCTATTAATTTTTGATTGTTTTAAATAAGGGGATAGTACTATCTAAATCTCCACTTCCTTTGATGAGTTGTGGATGCTGGATACGATCAGCAGGAACAATATCTTTCATTCGTTTTTCTATAAATTCATAAATTTGTTCTATACTGATCAAGCCATCTTTATTTGTTTCACATGTTATTATAGCACCATCCTTTAGTTCTATACTTTTCCCACTAAAGGCTTCTTTAATAGCAAAAGCAAAATAGCTGTTGTTCAAACTTTCATCTTCGAAGGATTGCTCATTGCTATCACAAGAGGCAAGCGTGATAAGACCTTTGGGAGAATTATGTAAGCGATTGAGTACTTCACTTATCCCCTTATCAAAGCCGAGTGATTTTGAACCTGAAGCACCACTATGGCAGGCATCTATAAATACAATTTTGTGACAATCCATTTTATTGAGCTGCTTAAGGATTGCCTCCTCATAGTCGATTGTTGTAATTTCTACTGCTTTAGCATTGTAATCCGAAGGTACAAGCTTGAGTTTATCATTAGGAATGATACCGTGACCAGAATAAAAAACTACAACTATATCCTTTTTCAGAATCTTATCTGCGCCTTTTGCACGCGTGAAGTTATCGCAAAACAA
Source organism: uncultured Saprospiraceae bacterium (assembly GCA_937959095.1). Lineage (GTDB taxonomy): Bacteria > Bacteroidota > Bacteroidia > Chitinophagales > Saprospiraceae > JAAUTG01. The sequence continues at coordinate 649 of CALGLY010000389.1, read as the reverse complement.
TTTGAAAGCTATATTGAGGGCTGTAGTTGTAGTGTTATTTTTTCCTGTGTATTTATAGGACAGTACCTCATTGAAAATACCACGATTTTTTTGAGCTTCCATGACATTTATAAAATCATCGGCATCCTTTTCATTAAAATCAAGATTGGTATAAGCAGGTGCAATAGCTAGAACATGCAGATTGGGTTTACGATCTGTTTGGAAAACAGTAAACACCTCTTTTTTTAGCGTTTGCTCGCCCTCTTTAACTTCAATTCGTAGTTTATTTTCGTAATTAGATTTTAGTTGAAAATTAAATATCACTTCATAGCTATAATCTTTTTCTCTTTTTTCTAAAGTAGAAAAGGTTTTACTTCCTTTAGAGTCTTCTAGAATTATATTATTGACATAGCCTTTTATATCATCTTGTTTGAGGGGACGATTAGAGTATATTGTAGTCTTGAGTTCATAGGAACTGCCATCCGTACGATCATTGCTTTCTTTTTCAGGAAATTTAATAAATATGACTCCTCCATTTCCAGTTGGACTCTTTTTCGCTTGCACAGGAGGTAGGCGGATGATTCCAATTTCTTTATCGGAATCACTGAAATCAAGCCTAAATTCGTAGGGACCTTCTCGTAGTTTTTCGGCAGCATTGAATGGAATTATA
>CALGLY010000388.1 GCA_937959095.1 uncultured Saprospiraceae bacterium | reverse complement strand
ACTATCCCTTTTTCCTCCTGCCTGATGCTGATTTGTAGCATCTTTTCTTCATCTACCACATTGTGTTTCACCGCATTTTCGATGAGCATTTGCAACGTCAATGGCGCAATCGCATAATCGTCCGCATTGTCGACAGCTACTTTCAATGCAAAGCCTTCCCCAAAGCGAATTTTTAGAAGAAAAATGTAAGCTTCCAATGCTTTAAGTTCCTGCGAAAGCGGTACAAGTTCCGTATCTCTGCTCTCTAGCACATAACGGTAGGTATTGGACAATTGCCTGATGTATTTCGCAGCGAGATCTTGATCTTTATACACCAAAGTGGTCAATACATTTAAGCTATTAAACAAAAAATGCGGATTGACCTGGTTCTTCAAACTCTCGAATCTTGAAGCTGCTTGTGATTCCCGCAATTGAGCCGCCTGAAGCTCGGCTTGCTTCCAATTTTGAAGAAATTCGCGCCCTGTGAGAACGATAGAAAACAAATAGGAAATACCAAAAACCGTACGTATAAACCTCCAATCTACTTCCTGAATGGATTCCATAAGACTCAAGTCATAAAATAACATCAAAGGTGGAATAAGACAAATCACACTGGCGATAGGAATATAAATAGCTGTGAGTAACAACTCTGCCACAAGCCGCTTGACGGGTTCTTCAATCCAAGAAATATTCAGGGCTCCGGTCAACGCTCCCAGTCCAGTAGATAGCATCATGTAGAGCAACCAATTTATCATTAGATTTGGAAGTATATCTTGTCCTTGTTCTCGAAAAATCAAGAAGACCATCACGCAACTAAAAATAACTGCTCCACCTGAATTCCTTAAGATTTCTTTCCAATCAATTTTTATTGGTCTGAATAAACCCATTTTATTGTTTTGCTTTTTTTGTGCTACCAATGTAGATTAGTGAAACGAACCAAACAACTTAGACTATTATGCTTGTTCTTTCCCCTTCTAACAAAGTTAAAAAATAAGTCCGTAGCAAGAGCTATGCACTGATTTTTTAAATTCGTTAGAAGAAAAAATAACAGCGCATTCTAGCCTAATTTATTTAGTTCGTTTCACTAAAATGAGTTGATTCATACCAATTTCTATTTTGAATTATTTTATAATAGTAGAGGGTAAAAGGCAGAGAGTAGAAGGACTTTGTGATGTTTTTTACTTTTACGAAGTAAAATATTTTAACTAAAAAAGTCCCTATACACTATACTTTCTACCCTCTACAAAATTATTACCCTTTCACACGCTCCTTCGCAATACCCAACATACGCGTATTCATTCCTTCACCCCAATTCGGATGCAAAGCACTTGTAGGCGTGAATGCTGCGAATTTCTTAGCCGCTGTCTCAAAGAGTGGAAGCGCGTTTTCTGCACCGCCGCCCAAGAAAGAAGGCATATTAAACGTCTGTTGTCCTTGCAAGTAGTAGGCTCTAGGGTTGTTGGGTTCTAGTTGCTGTGCCTTTTCTAGTAAACCATCTATTGTACCTGCGAAGCGTGGCCCGTTTATCATCGGATTTCGCATGATGCGTGCTTGGTAAACGTAGGCTTCTAGTGTAAGTAGTTCTGCATTCTTTTTACCTACTATTTTTTCGGCTGCTTCCAATGCCGTATATGCTTTTTCGATATGCGCATCGAAGCCCTTCCAATCATCATTTTTACTTGCCATCCAGCCTAAATTTAGATTGCATTGTGCCAAGTAATATTGTGGTAGCCACTCGCTTGTAGCTGCGCCTGCGATACGCTCGAACATATTAGTAGCTGCTTGTAGTTTATCCTCCTCTTCCATAGAAGTGATTGCGCTTTGCATCGCTTCGGTGTACTTTGTATTTTGAGCAAAAGAAAACGTAGAAATCAAAAGTGCGAATACGAATAATGCTGTATTTTTCATCTTATTTTATTTTTAATGTTTGTAAAATTGAATGTTTAAGTGATTTTCTAATTACAGGATATGTTTATCAAAAAATAGTTTGCTACTTGGCAAAAAGCCAATTCCGATAGCTATCGGAAGTAGCCAATAGCTTATTATAAATCATCCTTCGTAATCGTATATTCTTGTCCGATAGAAACGAACAAACCCACGAAGAAAAACTGATTGCTAGAAGGAGTAATCGCGCGACTTTCAAAAATGCCATCCTCATTAACTTCCTGACTAAATTCATAGCCAAACGTATTTTTCAAATTCAGGATATTCGATGCGGAAACATGTAGTATCGTCATCTGTCCGAAGAGGTTCGTCAAGTGACTAAAGTTGATACTCAAATCATTGTATGGTTTCGTTTGTCCTGTATTGAAAGCCGCTGTATTCGGATCGTTGTAAGAGCGCGGACTGCCGTAGGAATAAGTCAGGCCGAGCAAGGTATTCCAATCGGCAAGCCAATGCTTATACACGGCTGAAAAGTTATGTGTCGATGCAAAATTTGGTGCGCTTGCGCTTGGATAATCGCGATAATCGCGCTCGGTATCCAAGTAGGAATAAGACACCCAATAATCCCCATTTTTGATACTTTTTTTATCTCTAAAAAATACATCTACGCCACGTGCATAGCCTTTGCCAGAGTTATCCGCAAACCAAGGTGTTGCAGCCTCATATTTTACTAAGCTTTTATAGTCTTTCAGATAACCTTCTATACGGAACGTACGGTCATTTTTGATGCGCTGATAATTCAAGATGTAATGATCCGCTTGTTCAAAATCTAAAGCTTGCGTAAAGCGTAACTGCTCGTTTTCAGGTGACTGATAGAACTGTCCCGTTGCGAAAGAAACTTGTTCGCCATCGCGCAATTGATAAGCTAGCGACAAACGCGGTGCGATATTCGAGGCATTCAAAAGGCTAGAATACTCCATGCGACCACCGACACGTCCGACTAATTTTTTACTGAAATAAATATCAGATTCTACAAAAGCTGCCGTGTAGGTATCGCTTAAATCCGTTTTAAATTCCTCCGCCTCTGTATCCATAAAGACCTCCTCAAAACGCTTTTGCATCCCTATTCCACCTGCTTTCAGATGTATGTGGTCGTTTGCTTGAAACGTAATCGTAGCACGAGATTGTAGCGTTTGCTGTCGCTGATTCAAGGCGAAATCTGCATTGATTTTATCTTCATTCAGCGTATAACCTCCCCCCCCTTTAATACTCCATTTGTCACCGAGTACTTCGCGGTAGGTTGCTTGTGTGAAGTAGTTGTCGTTTTGTAAACTCAACGGCAAGCTTTGTTGCACATCTTTAGCGTTGGCATATTCCAAGCCCATTTGGCTGCGCGAACCCATTGCATATATTTTCAGTAAACCCGTTTTGCTTGTTTGCTGCCGAAAAATGAATTGCGTATTGAGGCTTTCAGGTGCTTTTTTCCAATCTATATTTTGTGGTGCAATACTGGTATAAGGTGCAAGGTTCGTATAATCAATAGACACGGCAACCGATGTTTTGTCCCATGCTTGAGTGTGCGAAATGCCGCCGCCAACGCTCATTAGGGATACGCTTGTAAGCGTTTCTTCTGCCAAATCCTGTGAATTCAAAATGAGTGCGGAAGATAACGCCTGTCCATATTCTGCCGAGTAGCCGCCTGTGCTAAAGCTCATCCCTTTGAAGATGAAAGGCGAAAAGCGACCTCGTGCTGGTAAGTTCCCCGTTGAACTATTGTAGGGGTTTTGTGCATACATTCCATCTATAAAAGTGCCTGTCTCGTAAGCCGCACCACCGCGTACAAATAGCTGCCCCGATTCGCCTACGCGCTGTGTGCCAGGTAAGGTGTTCATCGCTGCCGAAATATCCGCTAACGAACCTGCTACCGTCGCAATATCTACGGAGTTGAGGACGACTACTTTGTTTTCATCGCCTGCCTCAAATGCGCCTGCCGTTATCGTCACCGCTTGTAGCGTGGCAGCATCAGGTTTTAGTTTAATCTCCAATTCTACGGCATCTCCCGTGAGGTGTACGCTTTGTTCAAAGTTCTTGTATCCTAAATACGAAACCACGACTACTGCTTCTCCTTTTTCACTCGTCTCGAAGGAAAATGCACCATCTACATCCGAAGAACTGCCATCGAATGTATTTTGTAGATAGACATTCGCGCCTATGATAAGCTCGCTGCTTCCTTTTTCGCTGATTGTGCCACTGATTGTGGTTTGTGCTGCTAAAGTTTGCAAGCTTAGAAAACCAATTAGTAAGAATATAAAGTTTCGCATGACGTGTTCTATTTAATTATTGAATACGTCTGCAAATAGCAGGGATTTCGGGGCGTGGACAACAAAATCAGAATGAACTGTCGAATTTTAGGGATGAGTTGTAGAGAAATGTTTTAATTTTATGAAAAGTAAAAACATGAAAAGGAAAACAGTCTATATAATCGGCGCATTACTTTTAGGAATTGGGGGTTATTCCATCTACAAGAAAATTTCTAATTCAATAGCAGAAAAAGAGCATCGCGCTTGGGTAATGACATTGGAACATACCGCATCTGAAAATGTACACATCCTTAAAGATACCATTACGATTGATTACCTTGATGAGCAAAGAACACTTTCCATTTATCTGCCAGAAAACTATGAAACGGATAGTGTAGACTATTCCGTTATTTACTTTTTAGATGGCGAATCGCTCTTCGACCAAAGGATACAAGAAGGAATGGAATGGGAGATAGATGAAGTCTTAGACAGCCTAGGAAAGATCAATAAAGAACAATCCATCGTTGTCGGTTTATATAGTTCAGAAGATAGATTGAAAGAATACAAACCCTTTCCATCTACGCGTTGGTACTCCGATTGGATAGTGAGTGGCGATAAGCATGCGGATTGGATAGTAGATAAGGTAAAGCCTTGGATTGACAAACGCTACCGCACAAAAAAAGAAGCAGAGGCTACGGTTATCGCTGGTGCTTCCTTAGGCGGATTGATGTCCTATTAT
>CALGLY010000387.1 GCA_937959095.1 uncultured Saprospiraceae bacterium | reverse complement strand
ATTTCAGCGTACTAGATGGTTGGTGGGCAGAAGGCTACCGCCCCGATGCAGGTTGGGCATTGGCACTAGAGCGCACCTACGAAGATCAAGAGCAACAAAATGCCTTAGATGCAGAGCGTCTCTACAATACCTTTGAAGAGGAAATTGTACCCATCTATTTTGATCGCGATGCAAAAGGCATTTCTAAGACGTGGCTTTCTTATGTGCGCACAATAATGGGCGAAGTAGCCCCTTATTTCACGATGCGCCGCATGATGGATCACTACTTTGAGCGATTCTATAGCAAGCTGCATGGCACAGGGCAATACATGGCATCAAATGGCTTCGAGAATGCAAAGCGCATGGCTACTTGGAAAGCTCAAATTCGCGCGCATTGGGACAGAATAGATGTGCTAGATATGGATGTGATAGATACTAATTCACATTCGGTGAATCTAGGGGAAAACTTTACACCTAGCATCAAATTGAATTTGAATGGCGTTCCTTCAGAGCATGTGCTTTTAGAAGCAGTATTCTTTAAGCGAAAAGAGGAAGATAAATTGCATTTGCAGTTGGTAGAACAATTCAAACTGACGCATATAGAGGGAGGAGTAGCGAGTTATTCTTGTAGTTTGCCGCTTGATATTTCGGGAGTCTACGAGTATGGTTTCCGCTTGCGTCCTACGCATAAGGCATTGCCACATGCGCAGGATATTGAGTTGGTTCGTTGGTTATAGATTCAATATACACACAAAATAGTTAGAAATATAAATGGGTTAATGTTGTAAAATGTTAGCCCATTTTAATATACGTGCTACTAAGCAAAAAAATCCTTTAGCCATTTTCCTAATCCAAAAAAGATAGCCAACCAAACCAAGCCTTTTATGAAAAAAAATAGAAAAGCAAGGATACCCATTTGCTTGAATCGCTCCTTTAAACTGGTCTTTTGTTTGTTCTGTGTTTGTTCTTCCATAGTGTTCCTAGAAATTTAGATATTTTAGAGCATATTTATAATTTGCCTTAAATTCTCAATTATTTCACCGTTGTTCCTCCTCATCAATATCTCGAATAATGGGTTTCGATTCTGTGTTTTCTAAAGTACCCGAGCCTACATCCTGCAATTTATCTAAAAAATCCATACTATGATCCCAAAAGTCTTCAAAAATCGGTTGTCCTTGCTCTGCTAATTTCCAAACAAGTGCTGGGTACTGCTCTAGGTATTGATAAGTCATAGATTCGTTTTTCAATTGATCATCAACCGTATTCGTCTTCTCCCCAAACTGCACTAAGACACTAAATACTAAAATCATGATGGCTGCCAATACGCTTCCTCCTATCAATTTATTTACAATATTAATTTGAGCTGTTTGTAGGATGCCTTCCAAACCACGTGCAATCATTCGAAGCAAGAGCATCGTTACGATAAAGGACAGAATAAAACCTGCTATAAACCAAAGGGCATTATTACTGTTAAAGACGCTTTCGAGGAAATGAGTCATAGGTGGCGCAAACTTAAATGCAGCCACTAACCCTAGCGTATAAGACAGTACTGCAAATACCGTCTTAATAATTCCTCTAGAAAAGCCAGTATAGAAGCCCAATCCTGCAAAAATTAAAAACATTATATCTAATACCATAATGTGTTTTTTATCCAGTTCTTGCTCAATGAATTACATGAACAAGCGGAATATAGGACATTATCAGATAAGGTGATTCGCAAATTAGACAATTCTCTTATTTTGATGGATGAAATAGCGAAGGAAGGGGCTTGTTTCGTTTTTTTTGATGTGAAAATTATGGGTTTTAATAGGCGAAGCCGCAGAGGAAACCCGTTGCGACTTCGTCTGTATTTATGCTTGTCGCGCTAAAATAATTTTCCCTTTTAAGTTTTTTTCTCCATTTCTTGCCATCAAAAAGTAGATGCCTGATGGATATTGTCCGATATTCAAATCAAGAGAATTATTCTTATTTACTTGATAGCGTTGCAGAATTTTACCCGAAAAATCGGTGAGGTAAATATGCTCCAATTCACCTTTCACCTCTACACGCAATTGTCCCGAAGTGGGATTTGGAAAATACGTCCAACTCAAAGCCGTTCCATCCTTCGAATTAGGTGCTTTTACTTCTTTATCAGGCGCGTTGAGGGCATGCAAGTCGGTATTGTCGCAACTTGGCTGATAGGTGTATTGATGAATTAAGCGCACCAATAAGTCATTCAATTTTTCGACATCATAGGTGTCCGTAGTTGGTTCGATATGAGGATTACCTACACCACTATGGTCCGTAAGGAAAACATAAGTGCCATTGGTCATCAGCGAGAAGGTACGCATCAAGTATTCGGTGCTTTTATCAATGCCGCTGCCTGTAACAGGAATGATGCGAATGCCCTTTGCAGCCGCTTTTTTCGTGATAACTTTCAAGCGTTCCAAGACCTCTGGATTGTGATGCGGTGGAGCATCTAGCACCAAAAACAGGAAGCGTCCTATTGCTTGGTCGCTCCAAGCCATCGAATCTATAGCTGTTTCCAGCGCAGTAGTCACCGCCTCTGGAAAATCGCCACCACCGCCTGCCGATTGCTCTTTGATGAAACTCGTCGTTTTGCTGATTTTACTAGAAAACGTGCTTGTCCGCGTCAAATAAGCTTCCGACTCGCCTTCATCTCTATAAAAGACCGTTCCTAAGCGAAAATCTAAATCAGATGCTTTCGCCTTTGCTTTTTCAATAATATCATTGAGTTCTACTTTTAAATATTCGATTTCATCGCCCATCGAACCCGTTGCATCTACTACAAAAGCAATATCAACTTGCTTGTTTTGGGTGTTGCAATTAGTAGGAATCGTTAGCATATTTACGCCTTTCTGAAAGTCTTGTGCTTGCTTTATAGCATAACTTTTTCCTTCGTAGTTCACTTCTATAGAAAGCTTATTGGAAGCTGTTTTTTGTCCGTATAAATTTGCCCAAAGTTCGGCTTTGCCTGTATTGTCGCTTCTACTTTGCCAAATGACTTGTTGTCCATCTAGGAGTTGTACTTGGGCATCTGTCACCGCACTATTATCGCTACTAATGAGTTGCATCGAATAGCGTTCCGAAGGATTGATTTGCCAATACTTTTGCCATTTATTCAGGTCTTCGCCGGCAATATCTTCCCAAAGATTCCATTTTTGAAAGTCATTGATTTCTCCTGCGGTGAGCGTTCCAGATGTGAGTTGATTTTCATTAACTACTGCTTCGGATACAGATGCCATAGCGTCTGATGTGCTTCTTGTAGCTACATCTACTGATTCGTAACTTGTAGCTTCGCTTACATATGAAGAAGCTGCTATCTTTTTACTACGCCTAGAGGAATGTTTAGCTCTAGATCTGCGACTTCTGCTTGCACTAACGGTTACTTCTTCTAGTGATACGTCCGCTTCTGAAAGCAAAATTTTCACATCTGACGTTCCTTTTAAAGCAATTTCTTTAGTACTAAAGCCAGTATACGAAACTAAAAGTGTAGCTAAAGAATCTTTGACTGCTAAGGCAAATTTGCCCTCTATATCAGCCACTGTTCCATTTGTAGTGCCTTTTTCTAGGATGCTTGCTCCAATAAGCGGTTCACCTGCCTTGTCAGTAATTGTACCAGATATTGAAAATTGCGCTTGTATGCCGCTACACCATAGTAGCATTAGGCAGAGTATTCCAGTAGTTTGAATAATTCGTTTCATAGGTTTGTTATTTTTTAAGTTGGAAAACATTCTTATAACGTAGTAGTGAGTTGATATGTGTGTATTGATTCTG
>CALGLY010000386.1 GCA_937959095.1 uncultured Saprospiraceae bacterium | reverse complement strand
CAAATATTTACGACTCTTTTGAAAACTTCAATTTAAATGCGTTACCTTTAGTATGAAAAATCGTCTAAATGTTAAAATGTAAGCCATTATTTGCTTTCATTTGTCAACTTAAGAATAAAAAGCAGCAAGCATTATACTAATATTCACACTTTAAATTGTATGTATATGAAACTTTTAGCTACTGTATCAACAGGGAATAAACCTAAAATTTCCAAATCTTAAGTTTCTATTTACACTTATTCAACGTCATTCTGAATTTTACGCTTACCAAAGGAACTCTTTATCCTTTCGTTTCGTTAATTCAATTTTTAAAAAGGGATTTTTTATATTAAATTCATTCTATTTTTAGGAGTAGATTAAGATGAATTTTTTGTAAAAAATCCTTTTTAATTTCCCCAGTATCTAAAATAATAAATCAACTATTTGTTTCTTTTGGGATAATAGGCTAATTTTGCATCCCTAATTAAAAAATCATCCATTTTGGAAGATAAATTGATCGCTTATATATTGCCTGTTTCAGGTATGAAAGATGGGACTCATCACTTTGATTTCAAAGTTGATAAATCCTTTTTCAGTTCTTTTCCAGATACTTATATCCAGGATGCCGCTGTCGATGTACATTTAGTATTCGATAAGCGAACAGCTATGTATGTACTGGATTTTGAATTTGAAGGTGATATACGTACTACTTGTGATAGATGTACCGAAGAAATGTGGCTCGACATTAAAAGTGAAGAACAGCTACTCGTTAAGTTTTCGGATACTCCTAGCAAAGATGCAGAAGTAGTGCATGTTCCATTGGGCATAGAAAGCTTTAGTGTAGCACAATACATTTATGAGTTTATTTGTCTAGCAATACCAATGACAAAAACGCATGATGATATTGATAAAGATTGCCCTGAAGCAATATGGAAATATCTAGCCCCAGAGGAAGAAGCAATAGAGAAAGAAGAAAAAAGCAATCCGTTTAAGGATGCTTTTAAAGATTTGAATATAAAATAGATTTGAGCAAATAGATTTGAGGCTCTAGGGTTTATAGGTTTTTTATAAAAACCTATCCCGATAGCTATCGGGACTCAAATCTTAATAAAAAAAACAATGGCACATCCTAAAAGTAAGATATCGAAGCAACGCAAGCGCAAACGTAGAACGCATTACAAAGCGGAACTACCAACAATTTCTACTTGTTCTACTACAGGTGAATCGCACTTGCGCCATCGTGCTTATTACGATGATGAAGGAAATATGTACTACAGAGGTAAGGTTCTAATTCCTGCGGAGGAAGACGAAGAGTAGTTTTACCTTCCTTCATTAACATGAAAAAATAAATGCTCCCATACGGATAATTCCTATGCGGAGCTTTCTTTCGTTATAAGCAAATGTAGTTTTTTTAAGATGGGAGACTTTTATTCTTCTAAATACTACTATCAATGCAAGACTTATGAAAAAGATAATCATTACCAAAGATGCACCTGCACCAGTAGGGCCGTACAACCAAGCAATTATATACAATGACGTATTATATGCTTCGGGGCAAATCGCAATCAATCCTGCAACAGGCGAATTGGTACAAGACACGATAGAAGCAGAAACGCACCAAGTTATGCGAAATATCAAAGCCATTCTTACAGAAGCTGGCTTAACTTTCGATCATGTACTAAAGTGTAGTGTATTTGTGTCGGATATGAATAATTATAGCCGCATCAATGCGGTATATGCGGATTATTTCGATGAAGATACTGCACCCGCTCGCGAATTGGTAGAAGTTGCCAACTTGCCTAAGTTTGTAAATATCGAAATTTCGATCCTTGCAGGAACTAAGTAACTCTTTTCAGCGATTTCTTGATTGGATTGAGAAACAGTTCAATACTTCTTCATTAGAAAATATTCCAACACAAATGGAAGATCGAAAAACAGTACTCTCCTGTATTCAACCTACAGGACATATGCACTTTGGTAACTACTTTGGTGCAGTGAAAAACTGGGTAGACCTACAAGAAAAATATGATTGCTTTTATGGTGTCGTAGATTATCATGCGATGACGATGCCTTATGATCCGAAAAAACTCCGAAATAATACATGGGAACTCATTGTCAATCTGCTTGCAGTTGGTATTGAGCCAAAAAATTTGTTCGTACAGTCGCTTGTACCAGAGCATGCTGAATTGTGTTGGATTTTGAATAATTTTTGCTCCTTTGGACAAGTCTCTCGCATGACGCAGTTCAAGGATAAGAGCGCGCAAAGTACCGACAAGGATAATTTCATCTCAGCAGGCTTATTCGATTATCCAGTACTACAAAGTGCAGATATTCTAATCTATCGAGCAGATTATGTGCCTGTAGGCAAAGATCAAGAGCAGCACCTTGAATTGACGCGGAACATCGCACAACGATTCAATAATCAAGTAGGCAAAGACTATTTTGTGCTACCTGAAACGCTCTTCACGGAAACGCCAAAGATTCGTTCTACGGCTGACCCAGCACGTAAGATGAGCAAAAGTGCAGGCGAAAAGCACTACATCAATGTATTTGAAGACGAGAAGCGTATGCGTAAACAAATTCGCTCCGCAGTCACAGATGCAGGCGATACCGTAGAAGGCGAAATGAGCGCGGGCGTAGATAATCTATTCGAACTATTGAAGGCAGCAGGGAAGCAAGATGCCCACAAGAGCTTGATGGATGACTACCATGCAGGTGCATTGAAATATGTTTCTTTGAAAGATGCCGTAGCCGACGCGCTAGTAGAAATGAGTGCAGGGTTCAAGGAACGGAAAGCAGAATTAAACGCGAATAAGAAAGACGTGAAGAATCAGATAAAAGCGTCTTCTTATGAAATCCGAAAGCGCGCACAGCAGACGGTGAAAGAAGTAAAAGAATTAGCGGGCTTACTGAATGTAAGATTCTAAAATGGTGTTAAGTACAAGGTATTAGGTAAATCTATACAATTCTACCTAATACTTTGTACCTAATACCTGCCTGTCGGCACACAGGCCTAATATTATCATATCAATATGAAAATAATCTGTATCGGTCGCAACTACGTTGACCACGCAAAAGAATTGAATAATCCTGTTCCGAGTCAGCCCTTGGTTTTTATGAAGCCATCATCTGCGCTATTGGTGAATGATAAGCCATTGTACTATCCAGAATTCACGGAGGATTTGCACTACGAGGTAGAAGTAGTATTAAAAATTGGTAAGAATGGGCGACATGTGCAGCCTGAATTCGCCTCAAAATACTATACCCAAGTTGCGCTCGGTATTGATTTCACGGCGCGAGATGTTCAAGCGCGTTGCAAAGCCAAAGGGCATCCGTGGGAAATCGCCAAAGGCTTTGATAACTCAGCCGTGCTAAGTCCTTTTGTAGATATAAGCGAAGTAAATAGGGAAGCCATTGAATTTCGCTTAGATAAAAATGGAGAAACGGTACAGCGAGGCAATACCAAAGATATGATTTTCTCTTTTCAGGATATTATCGTGTATGTCTCTAAGTTTTTCAAACTACACCAAGGCGACATGATTTATACGGGTACACCTGCGGGCGTAGGCCCAGTAAAAATAGGCGATAAATTGGAAGGCTTTATGAGCCTAAAAACGGAAGAAAAGCCAATGTTTAGTTGTGAAATTCGATAAAAAATTATTCGTCCACGACATTTGTCAGAAGACCAACTATTTCAATCTCAAATCTACATAAACCGCATAATGATCGCTAAAACCACCATAATAATTTGGGCCACCATAGGTGCGATTTGGTGTGGTTCCATTTTTAGGATGTCGGAAACTTACCCACTCAGGTCGGTAGATCGTTGCTTCATGCACATAGGGTAGGGTATTGGTATCTGCAAGTGGCGTGGATACAATGATTTGATCTAATAAATTAAGATTGCCTCTATAATTATACGATCCCTGCTGCAATTCATCAAGTGGCGCAAAGCAATTATATAAACTTTTTGGCTTTATTCTGCTGATGTCGCGTTGTGTGCCTAGTGCTTGTACAATGCTTTTGTTATTGGTTTCATCATTAAAATCTCCTACAATCACGACATTTGCTTCTGCATCTACCTCAAAAATATTCTCTACCGCTTTGCGTAATTGCTCCGCTACGAAAATGCGTTTTGGCTCGCTTTCTTTCGCCCCGCCGTAGCGAGACGGCCAATGATTGACGAAGACATGTAAAGTCTTACCTTGATAATTACCTTTTACATGCAAAATATCACGCGTGACATAATCTTTTACTATCGCTTCAGGAAAATTAATCGGAATCGCTTTGTGTTCCTCTACTTTGAAAACCGATTTATCATAAAGCAAAGCGACATCTATACCTCGTACATCAGGCGATTCTTCATGCACGAAACCATATTTCACGCTTTTCAGTGAAGTTTGTTTGCAAAGATCTTTCAGGACTTTACTATTTTCTACTTCACACAACCCGACAAGACCAGGCAATTCCATGCCAGCTATTACTTTAGCAATGTTGAACAGCTTCTTTTGGTAGCGTTCCTTCGTCCATTCTTTTTTGCTACTAGGCGTGAATTCTTCGTCCTTCTTTTTAGGATCATCCTTGGTGTCGAATAGATTTTCTACATTATAAAATGCAATACGAGAACTACTTACTGCTGGAGTAGTAGTAGAAATTGCTACATTCTTACTTTTACAACCAATGCAAAGTAAAAATAGAAGCGCATATAAAGGTAGTATCCTATTTGACATGGATGATAATTTGCAAAAAAATCTATAATAACAAAACAGAAGTCGAACTTCCAAGCCGATCTGCACCCGCTTTTATAAGCTCACGTGCGAACTCGGCAGTACGGACACCTCCTGCTGCTTTAATTTTTATTTCAGGGGACAAAAGCTTACGCAAACTTTCCACTATTTCAGTGGTTGCGCCTTCAGCATTGAAGCCTGTGGCATTCTTTACGTAATCTACTCCTGTATCATTACATATGTCGCAAAGGCGTTTGATTTCGGTTTTGGTTAATAAACCTGTTTCCAGAATCAATTTTATGCTTTTGCCTTTCATATGGGCAGCGGTAGTCATTCCATCTATTTCGTTGCGTAAGTAACTCCATTGCGCGCTTTTGGCAGCACAAATATTTATTACCGCATCTACTTCATCCGCGCCTTCATTGATGGCGCGTTTGATTTCTTCTATTTTGGCAGCTACTGCTGAATAACCCAATGGAAACCCAATGACCGTAGCGATACGGGTAGGATGTCTTTCTAGGATACGGCTGGCTTGCCCGACAAAGAAGGGAGGAATGCAAACAGCATGAAAACCATGCTCAATGGCCTCTTGGCATAATAATTCTAAGTCTCTTGCTGTGCAATCAGGACGTAGTAATGTGTGATCTATGAAATTGGCGACGTTCATTTATATGACTTGTCGAATTAAATTTAGATGTTCTCTTTTTAGCAAGTTAGGTTCTATCATAAAAAATAGTTTACTTTGCTCGCCTTAATAAAAAGCTTGAAAACGGCAATTTACGATAGTTAGTCGAAATTTCGTTTCAATTATTTTCTGTATTTTTCATAGAAAATAATTACATCAAAAAGTTGAAATCTATTAAAACAATGCTTCTTAGTAGAATCAGTTATTTAATTACCGATTAATATGTAGATAAAGTTTTGAGAAACAAGATATTGTAAATCTCTTATCTCAAATCTAATATCTCACATCTACTTAGCAATTTACTCATCAATTTAAAATATCATGCTAACGTATCTGTCGTATTCAAGCATCGGCTGGCAAGATATTGAAATATTGGGTTATATATGAAAAATATGGAACTGAAAAATCTCAAAATTAGAATTGCTCAAAAACTTATCACCTTAAATGTCCTTTCTGATGCCGAATTAGCGGGCATTGTAGAGCTAGATAAAGCAGAAATAGAACAACTCTCTAATAAGGTCTACGGCAAAGAAGAGGTGGAGTTTCAGGAAAAAGTACAAGCCTTGTGTTTAGGACTCAGTGTAGACAATTTAAATACCAAAATAACGG
Source organism: uncultured Saprospiraceae bacterium (assembly GCA_937959095.1). Taxonomy (GTDB): domain Bacteria; phylum Bacteroidota; class Bacteroidia; order Chitinophagales; family Saprospiraceae; genus JAAUTG01. Next base: position 3,886 of record CALGLY010000386.1, on the reverse strand, counting down.
CTAAAGAAGTGGCTGCTTTGAAGAAAATGGGCGGACATGTCGATTTCTTTGATGCCTTTCAGTCAGCTATCTATAATATACTGACAGATAATATGACATCTAGAAGCCTAATTCAGCACGTCTTAGATGCACCCGAGAAGTTAGGACTAGGAGAATACCCGAGTAAATTGAGTATTTACACAGCAATACAAGACCTCCTAAAAGATGATAAAAGCCGCATCGAATTATTTTCACCGACGCAAGAAATTCAACCTCGACGAGGCGAAACCTGCCAAGATGCTTGGATTTTTGCTTTACATCTTCCCAATTTCCTCACCGAACCGCATTGGGCAGTAGTACCAAGAGATGGCAGTCGGGTGTATAATTATGGTTTTTAATGCGATAATGCTGAAATGCGATAATGTTTTAATAAGGAAACATTATCGCATTCTATCATTGAAGCATTATCGCATTATAAAGTTCCTCGAATCGCCTGTTCGCGCTCTATCGCTTCAAACAAGGCCTTGAAATTCCCCTTCCCGAAAGAAGTCGCGCCCTTACGCTGAATAATTTCGAAGAATAAAGTTGGACGTGGTTCTATTGGTTGCGTAAAAATTTGCAACAAATACCCCTCATCGTCTCTATCCACCAAAATACCCAATTCCCCTAAAATACTCACATCCTCATCTATTTCGCCCACACGCTCTATCAAGGTATCATAGTAGGTAGTCGGTACACGCAAAAACTCAATTCCTCTGCTCTGCAATTCCTTCACCGTGCCTACAATATCATCCGTAGCAATCGCCATGTGTTGTACACCAGCCGAGCCATAAAAATCCAAATACTCATCCACTTGCGACTTCTTCAGTCCTGCCGCAGGTTCATTAATTGGGAATTTGATACGCCCATTTCCATTACTCACCACCTTACTCATCAGCGCCGTATATTCCGTCGAAATATCCTTATCATCAAACGACATAATCTGCTTAAAGCCCATCACTTCTTCATAGAAATTAACCCACTTATTCATCTCTCCCAATGGCACATTGCCCACCATATGATCCACAAACTTCAAGCCCGTCGTTGTCGGATTATACGCACTTTCCCACTTTTCATACCCTGGCAAAAACACCCCCTTATAATCCTTACGCTCCACAAAAAGGTGAATCGTCTCGCCATATGTATGAATTCCCGAACGCACCACACGTCCATGTTCATCCTCCATCACATTGGGTTGCATATAAGGCTTCGCGCCACGGCTCACCGTCTCCTCGAATGCCTTCGTAGCATCATCCACCCACAGTGCCACTACTTTCACACCATCACCACGCTCATCTATGTGTCGCCCAATATCTGTTCCTTTATGTAGTGGCGAAGTCAAAACAAGTCGAATTTTGTCCTGCACCAATACATACGATTCTCTATCCTTCAAGCCCGTCTTCAAGCCCGCATGTGCCAAAGATTGAAAACCCAAAGCTGTTTTATAAAAATGAGCCGCTTGCAGCGCATTTCCCACATAAAGTTCTACATAGTCCGTGCCATTCAAAGGCAAAAAATCAGCCTCCATAGAAGCACTTGGATTATTCAAAATAGCTGTATCTGTTATCATTATGTTGTTGTGTTTTACATTATTAAATCAATACTTGCCTTAGCAAGTATAGCCTTACAAAGCTATAAATATTTACGTTAAATACCACATTCAAGCCCGATTTTTTTCCTAATTTGCGATTCATTCTGGTTCTATTATAAAATACTACTACACTACATAAATAACAATTTTTAAAAATTATGTTTAATATAGAAAGGTTCTTACAAAATTTGTAAGAATCTCCATAAAGAATGAAAAGCACCAAATTAATTAAGAGCTTGTTGACTTTCAGAAAAGAAAAATTCTAACAAACTCTAAGGTGAAGAAAAGAGGAGAATTTGAAAAAATAGCATAAATATGGGGCGTGTCCCCGCCGCTTGCGCTTAGTAATTTTTGCCAACACTCCATTTTGCGGGGTCGGGCTATCCATTACAATTCAGCACACTCAAAGGCGGTTCAGCTAAAAGTACAGGAAGGTCTGCTTGAGGCAGCCCTCCCTGTACTAAGCTTCACACCCCTTTGAGCGTACCTCATTTCCATTACTATCCCTCACGCAGCACGTTCTTGCGGACAATGCGTGAAACGAAACAAAGAAAATGAACGAAGGAAACACAAAAAATTTTGGCGCATATCTAGATCAAACCCTACGCGTGGTGCGTCTCGATATGATAAAACGCTTCAAAGCAGCAGAAGTAGACATCACACCCGAACAGTGGATTATTCTACATAGTCTTTATAAAGAGAACGGGCAATCCCAAACAGATTTAGCCAATGGTAGCTTCAAGAATGCCCCCACCGTGTCACGTATCATAGATTTGCTCTGCAAAAAGAGCTTCACCGAACGCCAACGCTTCGATAACGACCGTCGCCGCTACAAGATTTTCCTGACCGACATCGGAAAAGCAGCCGTCGAAAAAGCCCTTCCTGTCGTCCTTAATTCTCGGGAACTCGGCTGGAATGGACTCACTGACGACGATTACGAGACCTTTCTACGCATAATGAATACGATTTTCGATAATTTTTCTAAGACAGAGAATGATTAGCACTGCAATTCCCTTATCTTTGCGTTTTTTAAGTAGATACTAGGTTTTAAGGAGAGAAACTTTTGAAGTTTTTTAAACTTCAAAAGCCTAGTAAAAAAGTCTCATATCTCATATCTAGCATCTCATATCTATTAAAAAATAATATGTCTGTCGAAATATTCAATAAAGTCAATAAGGTACTAGAAGACATCAACACAGATGCCCCTAAATCGCTAGACGAATTAGAACAGTTTCGCATCAAATACCTCGGCTCGAAAAATATCATCAAGCCGATGATGGGTGAAATACGTAATATCCCGAATGAGCAGAAGCGCGAATTTGGACAACTTATAAATAAAGTAAAACAAGCTGCCGAGCAGAAATTTCAAAGCTTAAAACTAGAAATAGAATCGGCATCCGATAGCGCAGCCGCGCAAAGCCTCGATTGGAGCGCACCAGCAGAACCAATGCCATTAGGTTCGCGCCATCCTATTTCGATAATGATGAATCGTATCATCGAAATTTTTGGGCGCATAGGCTTCACTGTAGCCGAAGAACGCGAAATCGAAGACGATTGGCACAACTTCACCGCTATGAATACCCCTGCCGACCACCCAGCGCGTGATATGCAGGATACCTTCTATGTACGTGGAGTCGAAAATATGCTACTTCGCACGCACACCTCATCGGTACAAGCGCGCACGATGACCACGCAGAAGCCGCCTATTCGCATCATTGCACCAGGACGCGTCTATCGCAACGAGACTATTTCAGCGCGCTCCCATTGTCAGTTTCATCAAGTAGAAGGACTTTATATAGATGAAGGTGTTTCCTTCGCAGATATGAAGCAAACCTTGCTCTATTTTGCTAGAGAAATGTACGGGCCGAAAACAGAAATTCGTCTACGTCCGTCCTATTTCCCATTCACCGAGCCAAGCGCAGAAATGGATGTGCATTGGGGACTAAAAGACGAGACGGATTATCGCATCACGAAAGGTACAGGTTGGTTAGAAATCCTTGGCTGTGGTATGGTAGATCCGCAAGTACTCGAAAATTGTGGCATTGATAGTACAAAATATAGCGGTTTTGCCTTCGGAATGGGTATCGAACGACAAGCTATGCTAAAGTATCGCATCAATGATATTCGCTACTTATTCGAGAATGATGTGCGCCTGATGCAGCAGTTTAGTAGTGCTATTTAATGCTAGAATGCGATAATGAGGCAATGCGATAATATATTGCTTCATTATCGCATTGCTTCATTGTAGCATTAACACATTATAGCAAATAGTATGAT
>CALGLY010000385.1 GCA_937959095.1 uncultured Saprospiraceae bacterium | reverse complement strand
ATCGGAAGATACTAGCAGGGCTGGCGGATGCAGCAGGCATTTCGGAGCAATTTATGGATATGACTATTGCTATAGATAAGTTGGATAAAGTCGGGATGGATGGCGTGCGAAAAGAAATGAGCAATAAAGGCATTCCAGATGCAGCTATTGACAAGATCGCTGCGATGCTGCAAATGAAGGATTTAGCTACGCTAAAAACCGCTTTTGCAGATAGCGAAATTGGATTGAAAGGCATCGAGGAATTAGAAACGGTTTTCGATTATTTAGATTTACGTACCGTAAAAAACGAAGTACAATTCGACGTAACTTTGGCACGCGGATTGAACTACTATACAGGTTGTATTTTTGAAGTAAAAGCCAATAATGTAAAAATGGGCAGCATCGGCGGCGGCGGTCGCTACGATGATTTGACAGGCAATTTCGGACTGAAAGGCGTATCGGGTGTAGGGATTTCCTTCGGGGCAGAACGCATTTATGATGTGCTGGAAGAATTGGATGGCTTTCCGAAAGAAAATGTAGCTAATCTAAAAGTACTTTTGATTGCCTTCGATGCAGAAACGCACAAATATGCTTTCCGCTGCTTAGGAAAATTGCGTAGAGCAGGAATCAATGCGGATCTTTATCCAGAACCTGCGAAGATGAAAAAGCAGATGAAATACGCCAATGCGCGTAACGTGCCTTATGTCGTTTTGATAGGAAGTAATGAAATGGAATCAGGTAATCTGACGCTGAAAAACATGGAAGTAGGCGAGCAAGAAGCATTAACATTAGAAACGATTATAGAAAAATTGGTTCTTTGAAAAATCCCGTGACGAAGCCGGCGAAAAAGAAAGCACAACACTACTAATCGGACGTTTTTGTGTTTTCTTTTTCGCCGTCCACGGCATTTTTCAAAAAACGAAAAAAATTGAAATAAAAAAATGGTGGAGCAATTACAATCCTTACAACAAATTCAAGGAGCAATTAATAAGGGCGACTTGACTTGTTCCGCCCTGACCAAGTATTATTTAGAAAAAATAAACACCACCACCGACCTCAATATCTACATAGAAGTATTTGAGGAAGAAGCCTTGGCACGTGCAAAAGAACTGGACGCAAAGCCCACTTCCGAACGCGGACGCTTACATGGCGCAGTCATCGCAATCAAAGATGTACTTTGTTACAAAGGACATAGCGTGACGGCAGCGTCCAAGATACTAAAAGGCTTCGTTTCGCCTTATAATGCAACGGCAATTCAACGCCTATTGGATGAAGATGCAATCATCATCGGACGTGTCAATTGTGATGAATTTGCGATGGGGTCGAGCAATGAAAACTCCTGCTATGGCGTGACGCGCAATGCTGCCGACCCTACAAAAGTACCTGGTGGTTCATCAGGCGCATCGGCAGTGGCAGTACAGGCGAGGACTTGTCTGTTCGCGCTTGGTTCAGATACAGGTGGTTCGGTGCGGCAACCAGCATCCTTCTGCGGCGTAGTAGGTGTGAAGCCGACTTATGGGCGCATTTCGCGCTATGGCTTGTTGGCTTATGGCTCTTCTTTCGACCAGATTGGCATTTTGTCCAATACCATTTCGGATGCTGCTTTGGCGCTTGAAATCATGGCTGGCGCAGATGAATTTGATAGCACTGCAAGCCAGAAAACGGTACCTGCTTATTCCAAGCAATTGCAATTTGAAGGTAAAGCCAAAATTGCTTATTTCAAGTCTGCCTTGGAGCATGAAAGCTTAGATAAAGAAGTAAAAACGCAAAGTTTCGCCTTCGTAGAGCGCATGAAAGCGGAAGGACACGAAGTAGAAGCGATTGATTTTGACTTCTTGGATTATATTATTCCAGCCTATTATGTACTCACCACAGCAGAAGCTTCTTCCAATCTGTCGCGCTATGACGGGGTGCGCTATGGACATAGAAGCACAGATGCTACTACGCTACTCGAAACCTATCAAAAAAGCCGTACGGAAGGATTTGGTATGGAAGTGAAGCGACGGATTATGCTCGGTACATTCGTCTTGAGTTCGGGCTATTATGATGCCTATTATACCAAAGCGCAGAAAGTACGTCGCTTGATTTGGGAGCGTACCAAAGCTATTTTTGAAGATTATGATTTCATCCTGATGCCTACCGCGCCTACTACGGCTTGGGACATTGGAAAACTAAGTGATGATCCTGTAGAAATGTATTTATCAGATATTTTTACTGTTCATGCGAATATGACGGGTATTCCTGCGGTAGCGTTTCCGTTAGGGACGCACTCGAATGGTTTACCGATTGGAATACAATTGATGGCAAATCGTTTTGAGGAAGAAAAGTTGCTTGCTTTTGTGGATAATGCAAGGAAATAACAAAACTATTTTGTGTATGAAAATTAATGATTTACGGATGAGGTTTTATCTGATACATTGCTCTGCAGTATTTAGTAAATAATTGATTTACTTGTTTCTATGAGTACAAAAAAATCAAATATAGAATTAGAATATACTCTATAATAAGGTAGTACCTTAATATCTAAGGTTAGAATTTAAAAAGATTTTATGTTTTATAAAGTCACATTATAATTCTTTATATAGTGACAATAAAAATATATTATTTCAAAATATTCTCATTTCAAAAAACAAACTAAAAAACTCCAAACTCCTAGAAGAAATCCTGAACTTCTGCTTTTATTTAATAAAAATACACCTATTGCTCCCTTTTGATAGATGGACTATTCCAATTTTTTATTAATTTCGCTCTTGTTCTATATTATTGAGTCATAACGTAAGTACAATTCAAACTAGCTTAGTCTTCTTAAAATAGGATGCTCAAGTTGGCAGTCTTTACTCCTATGACTTCTTTCCTAAATTTTAAAACCTAGATTCATTATGTTGAAGCAATACTTGCTTAAACTCTCGTTGTTTGCAGTCAGCTTTTTAGCTTTCGCAAATTTCGCTATTGGTCAGGCTACAGTTTCTGTGCCAGGCGTAGGTGATATTTACGCTATTGGTGCCAGCTTTGGTCCTAGCCTAGCAGAAGAAATTAACGTTGACATTGTATTGGTTGAAGATGACATGGACCCAACTTCTGATGGGTGCCAAGACTTGGTGAATGATGTAGCTGGAAAAATCGCACTTGTAGATCGTGGTGCTTGTGCATTTACAGTCAAAGCATTAACTGCTCAAGCAGGTGGTGCAATTGCAGTTATAATTGGTAATAACGATGCAGCAAACCCAAATCAATTATTTATTCCTGGTGGCGACGACATGGGCGAAGTGACAATTCCTGTATTAGGAATAAGCTATGGCGCAGCAGATGCTATCAAGATGGCGTTGATGGATGGTGCAGTTACACCAACGCTAGTTCCTTCTGCTAATAACCTTTGTGTATCAGCACAAGCGATTGAGCCTGGTACGTATATGGTAGATTCTATCTTTGCAGATCCTGTATTAAGTGGTTTAGGAGGTGCGCCTTCTCATCCAGATGATAATACTACTGCAGCTGCATGGTACTCATTTACTCCTACGGAGGATGGCTTAATGAGTGTGAACTCTTGCGAAGGTGGTGCAGATACACGCCTTTGGATTCATACAGGAAGTTGTGATGTTATTGGTTTATCATTAGCGACTATTGCACAAAACGATGATGCTTGTGCATATATCGCAGGAAATGAAGACGAATTATATGCTTCTTCAGTAGAAGTACCTGTAACAGCAGGAACGACTTACTACATCGAATTTGATAATCGCTGGGATGCAAATGGTTTTCCATTCACGCTAGACTTCACAGCAGGTGCAGTAGAATTAGCACCAGGTCAAGATTGTGCTAATGCAATTGCAATCGACCCTGGTACACATACTATAGATGCTGTTACACCTTATGGACAAACAGGTTTATACAACCTAAATGGTTCTCAATGGTACACCTTCACACCGAATATCACAGGTATCATGAATGTTAGCTCTTGTGGTGGTGGTTCTGATACACGTCTTATTATCCATGAAGGTGCTTGTGGTGCATTCAATACTATCATCGCAGGTGGCGATGTAGATGATGTATGTCCTGCATTTGAAGGCGATACAGACAACTTAGCAGCAGCAGCAGAAGGACTTACTGTAACAGCAGGAACGACTTACTACATTGAGTGGTCAGGTCGTTGGGATACAAATGGCTTTGATTTCACTGTAAGCCTTGATAATTTACCTCCAGTAGCAGCTACATTCATCGTAGATATGACGAATGAAACAGTAACTGAAGATGGTGTTATCATGGTGTGGGCTCCTTCTAATGCAATGAGCCAAGCAGATGCAGTTGTAGTAATGATGACAAATGATGATGGTGATTCAAAGTGGGAAGCTACTATTGAATTGACAACTTCTGATACATTGGGTTATTTCTTCATCAATGGTGGTTTAGCAACAGAGAACTTTGAAATGGTGCCAGACGAGTGTGGCTTGGATGGTGGCTTAGGCTTCAATGTACGTCCATTACTTGTGACTGCAACAGAGGCATTCACAGTAGGACCAGTTTGCTTCAGCAAGTGTACTACTTGTGCTCCTGAAGATTGTAGCCAACCATTAGTACTGATTGATGACAATATTGATGATTATACAGAAGGTGCTATCGGACCACAAGCTGACCATTGGTCTACTTGGAGTGGTACAGAAGGTGGTGCTGAAGACGGTATCGTATCGGCAGATGCAGCTAATACTGGTGCTCAATCTATGAAAGTAGAAGGTGCAGCAGCAGGTGGACCACAAGATATCCTATTACTTTTAGGAGATAAGCAAGAAGGACACTATGCATTAAGCTGGAATATTTTAGTTCCACTAGAAAGTGCAGCATACTACAACATTCAGAAAGAAGAAGGAAACCCAGGTGGTGAATTTGGTATGCAAGTATTCTTCAATACGGATGGAACAGGTTCACTAGATGCAGCAGGTGGTGCAGCAGCAACATTTGATTATACGCAAGATAGCTGGGTTAGTGTAACACACTATATTGACCTAGATAATGATGTAATCCGTCTATTCATTGACGGTAGCTTCGTTTATTCTTGGCCATTCAGTGCTACTACTGGCGATGTAGGTGGCTTACTACAATTAGGAGCTATTGACTTCTATCCATTAGATGGTACAAACCTATTCTATATTGATGATGTATCTTATGCACAGCTTCCAGCAGCTTCAGCAGGACAATACTGCTACCTAGCAGATACAGCAGTAGCAGGTACAAATACAGCATCTGATATTAGTTGTTTTGGTGCTGGTCTTAGTGTACAATCAAATGGTGGTGGTACAGGAGGACACTGGTTCTCTTACACTGCAACAGCAGATGGTGCTATCGCAGTAGGTACTTGTGACAATGGTGGTGTAGATACACGCCTTTGGGTATTTGATGGTGGTTGTTCTGTATTGAACACCGTAGGTGTAAACGATGATATGTGTCCAATGGGTGCTGGCTTAGATAACTATGCTTCTTATCGTGAAGTACCTGTAACAGCTGGTGAGACTTACTATATCATGTTCGATGATATTTGGGATGCACGTGGCTTCGAATGGACATTGACTGAAATTCCTGGTGATTTAGCAGCAGGCGATTTCTGTGAATCTGCAATGGAAATTGCACCAGGTACTATTACTATTGATACCTTGAGCAGTGATGCAGCGATAGCTGGACCATCTATTGGTTACTTCGTATCTAGTACAACACCTTATGCAAACTCTCGTTTCTATCAATTTACACCAACTGAAAATGGATTCATGAGCGTTTACTCTTGCGAAACTCTTCCAGAGGAAACAGCTGTTTATATCTATACAGGTGAGTGCGGATTGAGCTCTTTGGAGTTAGTAGCTACAGATGCAAATGGTTGTGATCCTGAATCTTCTACGCAATTGCTTGCAGTAACAGCAGGTACAACTTACTACATCGAGTGGGCTTCTGAGGCAGCAGGCGATCGTTCAGGCTTCGACTTTGAGTTAGAGTTTGGTGGTTCTCAAGTAAATGTAGTATTTGAAGTAGATATGAACCAATTGGATCAAAATGGTACATTATCAGCTCAAGGTGCATTCATCGGTGGTAGCTTTACAGATGGTAGAGTACGCATGGATGATACAGATGGCGATAATATCTATCGTTATGAAGTTGAATTGTTCAAAGGTGATACATTGACATGGAATTTCTATAATGGTTCTATCATTAAAGAAAGTATTAATGCAGACCTTGGTGGTTCAGGTTGTACTTTAGGTGGTGACGAACGCTTCGGTATCGTAGCAGAAACAGATACTCGTTTCGCAACAGTATGTTTCGCATCTTGTGCATCTTGTGAAGCGGTTGTAAATGTAGATGATGCATTATTCGGTCAGGCACTTCGTGTGTTCCCGAATCCTGCAACAGAATTTACTACCGTACAATACGACTTCAATACAGCTACGGATATTCTTATCAATGTAACTAATGCATTGGGTCAAGAAGTACGTACACTACAAGTACAGAATGCATTGACTGGTTCTACTCGCATTGAGTTAGCAGACCTGCCAGCAGGTGCATACTCTGTAAATGTTACAGATGGTACGCGCAAGCAGACAAAAGTGATAATGATTCAAAATTAATAGCAGAAGTAATTGTGGAATATTAGCGTTTAATAATCTTATTAATTTCTAATCTATTTCATCCCTTACTTTAGTATTAATACAATCTATACATTGAGCCATACTGATCTTTTTTCAGTATGGCTCATTTTTTTAGTACCTTGTTTACAGCTAAATAAGGAAAAAAGGATTATCCACCTTAATAGAATACTGAATATGGATTGGTATAAGACATAAATAAATCTCTTTTTCTATGTAAAAAAGATAAAACCCCATCACAGCCCTTTGTTATAAATCGTTATACTTATATGCGAAATCTATCTCCCACATTGTTTATAATTCTAGCTTGTCTGTTTTGTAATATAGCCTATAGTCAAATAATTCGGACGACTGTACCCGATGACTATGATAAATCGCAGCGAAGAGAGGTATCCATCTATGATAATAATTGGAAAGAAATAAGTATCCCCTTTCACTACATCAATAACCTTATTATTATTGATGTCGTATTTGAAAACACCTTTCCTTTACGTTTTATCTTTGATACAGGCGCAGAGCATAGTGTACTCACAGAACGTAGCTTCACTGATTTATTACGAAAAAAATATGAACGCGAATTCTTGCTTTATGGAGCAGATATGACTACTCAAATACGCGCCTATTTAGTCCAAAATATTCACTTGAAATTACACAAACTCAATGCACCAAACCAATCGATTCTAGTATTAGATAAAGATTATCTCAATTTTGGGGCATCAGCAGGTATTGATATTCATGGTATATTAGGTGCATCTTTTTTTAAGCAATTCATTGTCCAAATCGATTATCAAAGAGAAGTGATAAAGCTTATTCGTCCTGAAAAATTTAAAATAGGAAAGAAATGGACAAAAATCGATATAGATGTCTTTCGAGGAAAACCCTACATCGATGCTTCTATTGATATGATAGGAGAACGCGAACAACAACTCAAATTTTTAATAGACACAGGAGCAGGTTTACCTTTACTACTTTATACGGATACGGATAGTACCCTCATCGTGCCACCCAATGCCATAAAAGGAAACGTAGGAAAAGGACTTGGAGGAGAACTAGAAGGTTTTCAAGGACGTGTTAAGAAATTCAATATAGGAACCTTCGAATTAGGCCGTGTGATAACAAACTTTCAAAAACTCGATAGTATTTATGTTTATAACGAAGACCTCCTGAATGAGCGAAACGGTATCATCGGAAATGAGATTCTAAGTCGCTTTGATCTCACGATAAACTATTGGAAGGAACATATCTATCTTCGCCCTAATAAACGGTTCAAGACGGACTTTCAATTCGATAGAAGCGGCTTAGTGCTTATCGCATCAGGTAGAAAATTCAAAACCTACAATATCCAATATGTTCACCCAAATTCTCCCGCTGATAAAGCTGGTTTTCAGCGAGGTGACATTATAAAAAGCATCAATGGAACACCTGCCTCCTTAGTAAGCCTAGAGATTGTAAATAATATTCTTCGAAAAAAGATTGGAAAAAAAATTCGTATCGTACTTTCGCG